>JAITFA010000072.1 GCA_031281685.1 Treponema sp.
CGCTCTTGAGCGTTCGTATCATACGCACCAGTTCCTGCAAGAAACCGAAGTTTTGTTCAGCCACACCGTCGGCGCGAACCTCGTCGTAGGCTGGATACGCGGCATTGATGAGCAAGCCGGCGCTGTTTGGCAACTTTTCGTGAATCGCCTCGGTAACAAAGGGAAGGAGCGGGTGCAGCAAACGCAAGGATTGGGCAAGCAGGTTAAGGAGTACGGTGGTAACGCGGTCTTTCTCAGCATCGTCTCCAGCGCGTAGCGACAGCTTTGTTGCCTCAAGGTACCAGTCACAGAAGTCGTTCCAGAAGAACTCGTAGGCGGCGCTGGCGGCGTCGTTGTAACGGTATGACAGAAAGGCGTCGTTTATGGCTTTGGCCGCTGTGTTGAGGCGGGCATATATCCAGCGGTCAGCGGATGAAAGGGTGTTGACGGCGACGAGCGTGCGTCCTTCAAGGTTCATCAGGATATAGCGGCTGGCGTTCCAGACCTTGTTGGCGAACTTCGATCCCAGCTTAAAAGCCTCCTTGTCAATGAGTATGTCCTGTCCCTGGGCGCACATAAACGCCAGCGTGAAGCGGAGCGCGTCGGCGCCGAATTCATCTACCAGATCAAGCGGGTCAAGGCCGTTGCCGAGACTCTTGCTCATTTTGCGCCCCTGCTTGTCGCGGATCAGGCCAGTGAGAAAGATGTCGCGGAATGGCGCTTTACCAGTGAACTCCAGCCCGGCCATGATCATGCGCGATACCCAGAAGAAGAGTATGTCATAGCCAGTGATGAGCGCGGTGTTGGGGTAAAATGCCGCCATGTCTGCTGTTTCTTCAGGCCAGCCAAGGGTTGAAAAGGGCCAGAGCCAGCTTGAGAACCAAGTATCCAGCACGTCGGGGTCTTGCGCGACGTTGGCGGAAGCGCAGTGGGGACAGACGCTTATGTTGTCGCGGGACACGATGGTTTTGCCGCAGTCCGCGCAGTACCATGCGGGGATGCGATGTCCCCACCAGAGTTGGCGGCTGATACACCAGTCGCGGATGTTCTCCAGCCAGTGCCGGTAGGTGTTCTCCCACTTGCGCGGATAGAAGATGATTTCGCCTCGCCGCCATGTTGCCAGCGCCTTTTCCGCCAAGGGCCTCATTCGCACAAACCACTGCTCGGAGAGAAACGGCTCAATCACGGTTTGGCAGCGGTAGCAATGCCCCACCGCGTGTTTGATGTCTTCTTCTTTTACATAGAAGCCCTGGGCTTTGAGGTCCGCAAGCACGGTCTCTCGCGCTTCGTTTATGATTAAGCCGCGATACTTTTCAGGTACAGCGTCGTTCAGTCGGCCATCCGGCGTGAGTATGTTGATGAGCGGCAGATTGTGGCGTTTTGCCACTTCCCAGTCATTGGGATCATGCGCCGGCGTGATTTTGACAAGGCCGGTGCCAAAGGCGCGGTCAACATAGGTGTCAGACACAACAGGGATGGCGCGGTCGCAGAGTGGCAGTTGTACGGTTTTGCCGATGAGGTCGCGGTAACGCTCGTCGTCGGGATGAACCGCCACTGCAGTATCACCCAGCATGGTCTCAGGCCGCGTGGTCGCCAGTTCGATAAAACCGCCGTCAGAACGCGGGTAGCGCAGGTGATACAGCTTGCCGGCCACTTCCTTGTGTTCCACCTCGTCATCGGCAAGCGCGGTTCCGCAGGACGAACACCAATTCACCAGATAGTTACCCTTATAGAGCAAGTCGCGCTCGTAGAGGGAGACAAAGACCTCGCGCACTGCCTTTGACAGACCTTCGTCAAGGGTGAATCGCTCACGGTCCCAGTCCACACTTGCGCCGATGCGCTCAAGTTGGCGCGTGATGATGGCGTGGTGTTCCGCCTTCACCTTCCATGTTTCCTCAACAAACTTTTCCCGCCCCAGCTCGTGGCGGCTCTGCCCCTTTGCCCGCAGCCGCTTCTCAACTACGTTCTGCGTGGCAATACCCGCGTGATCAGTGCCGGGTACCCACAGCGTTGGTTCTCCCCGCATACGGTGGAAGCGGATGATGATGTCTTGCAGACTGATGCCCAGCCCATGTCCCAGGTGCAGTATGCCTGTAACGTTAGGCGGCGGGATAACGATGACGTAAGGAGCATGCGCCGTTACCGGCGCTGCCTCCGGCTTAAATGCGCCGCTTGCTTTCCATTGGGCATAGATTCTATCCTCAAACTCTTTTGGATTGAATGCTTTTTCAAGTTCAATTGCCTTCATGGGGTTCATATTAACTCCTTGCCGTGAAAATGTTGTCGCTCACTATACTTGATTGCTGGTATCTTATGCAATGCCTTAGAGCGCGAATGTCCGCGATTGTTCGAGCTACTTGTACTTGAAAAACCCCTTGTTACCGCATAGCATTAACGTATAAAATTTTGAGAGGAGAAACGTGTCAGCATACAGCGGCATACAAAAAGAAGAAACCCTGAAAGGGCTTGTCCATGATGATTATTTTTCTAAATTCGGTTATGAACCAAATATCGACAATATAGACTTTGTAATCACTGACAAAAAGACGCGCAGTGCTACGGCTGGCGAGCTTTTCGCGGAGGAAGGGAGCGGCGTATCCGTCCATTATCTGTGGGCTGAGGCGAAAAAGGGAACGCACGACATATTCGATATGTTTACCCAGCTCATGCTTACCTGCCAAAAAACATATCAAAAAGGCGAGCATTTAGCCCCGCCGTGGCTCGGCTGCTTTGACGAGGCGCGGATTGCCTTTGTCTCCTTCCACGACATGCTCCCAATCTTTAACGAAACTGACTTTAACTGGAACACGACGCCGAGCAATCACGAAACAACGGACTTCCAAAAGGCGAAAGAAAAAGTGAGAAAACTCATCGGCGCGAAAATCGCGGTTTACAACTTTGGATCGGATGACCGTGAAATAAAAGACTTCATCAAAACACATTTTGTCGCTGGTGAGTCTGCTTCAATAAAAAGCCCCATCACAAAAGACAACTTTGTGCAGATTTTTATCAAATGGGTGAAAGAGGTAAAGCCGTTTGTCAATATCGCAAAGGGGGAATGGGCGGAGTTCAGACAAAAGGGTATACTTGACTGCGATTTTTATCGCGCCGATGTTATGAGTGAAGGCGGAGACACGATAACGGAAAAACTAAAGATCGTCCTTAAAAAGGACAATTACAAGTTTCAGGAAAACATCAGCGGGAGACTGTTCACCTCGGATATTGGCTTTACCGACAAGGGCGAGGCGTATAGCCGGTTTTGGAACAAATACGAGCGTCCGCCCGCCGCAATCTACAGGCAGTTTATCATAGACCGCCGTGATTTGCTTGTGCCGCAGAATATCCGGGAAATAAAAGGCTCGTTCTTTACGCCGAGAATCTGGGCTGATAAATCGAAGGACTATATCGCAAAGGTTTTTGGGGCTGATTGGCAGGAGGAATATTTTGTGTGGGACTGTGCGGCGGGTACGGGAAATCTGCTTGCGGGCTTAACGAATGAATACAACGTGTGGGCGTCGGATATTGAGCAGGGAAATGTGGAGACTATGCAGGCGCTCATTGATATTGACGATACGTTACACCTTCTGCCCACTCATGTGTTTCAGTTTAATTTTTTGAACGACAGTTTTGATAAGCTGCCGGAAGGATTAAGAAATATCATTAACGACCCGGAAAAGCGGAAGAACTTAATCATGTATATAAATCCGCCGTATGCGGAGGCGGGAAGTCAAAAAATGGTAATGGGAACAGGCGGAGCCAAAACAGGCGTTGCGATGAATTCTAAAACTGCTGACAAATACAAATGCGCCATTGGCGCCGCGACAAATGAACTGTCAGCGCAGTTTATGGCGCGTATATATTATGAAATGCCTGCTTGCAAACTGGCGCTCTTTTCAAAGCTGAAATTTGTATGTGCGGAGAATTTTGCCAAATTCAGAAAATCATTTAAAGCCGATTTCAAGGCGGGTTTTGCTGTTCATGCGAATACCTTTGACAATGTAAAAGGAAATTTTCCGATAGGGTTTACGGTCTGGGACTTAAAGGGCGTTTGTTTTCCTGAATTCATTGAACTTGATATTCTTGAAGAAGGGGGTAAAAAGAAATTCTGGGATGGTTTTAATAAATCCATAAACTACTGGATACGCCGTTTTAACCACGCAAAAAAAGATATGTTTGGGTATTTGATTTGTGAAACATCCGATTTTCAACATATTCATCAGCCATATATAACGAAAGATATGACGGTCAGGGCAAGCAGACAGTTTGCCTGCACGGAAGACAACCTTATACAGGCTTGTATGTACTTTGCGGTCCGCCTTTGCATTGAACCAACGTGGCTAAACGACCGTGATCAATTTTTATTTCCCAATGACGGCTGGAAAACCAGTACGGAATTCCACAATGATTGTCTTATATTTACCTTGTTTCACGGGCAAAACCGCATTTCCTCACAGCACGGCGTAAATTACTGGATACCATTCACGGAAAAAGAGGTAGGCGCGCAAGAAAAGTTTGACTCAAACTTTATGAGCGGTTTCCTTAACGACACAACCTTAAGCGCCGAGGCGCGGGCGGTTCTTGGCGCGGGGCTTGCGTTATGGCGCTACTATCACGCGACAATCAAGGACAATAATACCGCTTCCGTCAACGCCTCTTTTTACGACATCCGGGAGTTTTTTCAGGGGCGCAATGACAAAGGAACCATGAAAACAACGTCTGATGACGAAACCTACAACACGCTGCTTGCCGCTTTGCGCGAGCAGCTTCACACCCTGACGAAGAAGATACAGCCGAAGGTTTATGAGTATGGCTTTTTGAAGGAGTAGGGGGAAATATGCCTAAATCTACCGGATCACCACCTCATCTACGGCAGGCTTAT
>JAITFA010000086.1 GCA_031281685.1 Treponema sp.
AGCCCAGCCTGGGAAGCATAGTTCTAGCATAGCTGCCCGTGGTATAGTTACTACATCCATCCTTCCGCGCAGGTGGTGGTACAAGCCGCCAAACTCCCAGTCCTCAGCCCGTTTAACCAAGCCGGCTCGCTTGGGGTTCTCGTCTATATAGTCAAGTACCCGCAAAAACTGCCTTACGTCGTCGATAATCTTCGAGAAAAACCGTTTTCCCCAGAGATGGCCCCCCTTCTTGCCATGCGCTTTGTTCCAGTATCGCGCAAAGTTGCCCTTGAGCCACTGCATTATTTTGGGAAGGGACTCCCCGTTCTCCGGTTTGATGACCAGATGAACGTGGTTATCCATGATACAGAAGTCAAAAAGCTGGAACGGGTACTTTTCCCTTGCTTTTTTGACGAAGGTCAAGAACATAGCCTTGATCCGCGACTGCTGGAGATCCATCTCGTAACGGTTAATTTCCGAGGTAACGTGATAGGTAGCTCCGTCCTTAAGTTCTCTTGGATATCTCATAGCTATTGATAAGGCTCTGAGAAGGAGTTTTGCTTTAGTGTGTGTCTGGCACTATGTCTCTGGCACCAAAAACCACGTCGTGTGTGTCTGGCACCATGTCTCTGGCACCAACGATGTGTTTGGCACTAGACGCCATAGCCGTGCTTCTTGCGCGGGCTTTGCGTCCTTGCTATGCTAATTGGCTATGGATAAACTTATTATTAAAGGCGCGCGTGAGCATAATCTTAAAAATATTGATTTGGAGCTGCCCAGGGATAAGCTCATCGTTGTATCGGGCTTGTCAGGCTCAGGGAAGAGTTCCCTTGCCTTTGACACCATCTTTGCCGAGGGACAGCGGCGCTATGTCGAGAGTCTGTCAGCGTATGCCCGCCAGTTTCTGGGACGCATGGATAAGCCGGACATGGACTACATTGAGGGATTGTCACCCGCGATTTCCATCGAACAGAAGACCACGCACCATAACCCGCGCTCAACCGTTGGCACCGTTACCGAGATATACGATTACTACCGCCTACTCTTTGCCCGTATCGGTACGCCGCACTGCCCCCAGTGTGGGCGGGAGATTAAGGAACAATCGGTGGATTCCATCATCGAGACTATACTGGCGATGGGTAACGGCGACCGCGTGCAACTGCTCGCGCCGGTGATTCGCGGCAAGAAGGGCGAACACCAGAAGATTATCGAAGATGCGCGAAAGGCGGGCTTTGCCCGTGCGCGGATCGACGGCGTGCCGGTAAGCCTTGACGACGACATCAAACTGGATAAGCAGAAGAAGCATACCATTGAAATCATCGTTGACCGGCTGGTGGTAGGGCGGGATATACGTCCCCGGTTGGCGGAATCGGTGGAGGCTGCCCTGCAAACCGCCGACGGCGTCATGCTCATACTCGCTCAGGGCAAGGACGACAAAACCACCGAATACTTTGTGTCCCAGAAGAGCGCCTGTCCTGACTGTGGCATCTCCATGCCGGAGTTACAGCCGCGTTTGTTCTCGTTCAACAACCCCTCTGGCGCCTGTCCCTCCTGTTCCGGTCTTGGTATTAAGATGGAGTTTGACCCTGATCTAGTGATTCCCAATTACGATTTATCCTTTAACGAGGGCGCTTGCGTCCCCTATAACCCTGATTCAGCGTGGTACCGGAGCCGTTTCGAGGCGCTGGCGGAGCATTGCCAGTTCAGCCTTGATACGCCGTTCAAGGACCTGCCGAAAAAGGCGCTCGACGCGATTCTGTACGGCAGTAAAGAGGATATCGAGATTCACTACAAGAACCGCGAAGGCACTAACCACTTTGATTACAACACGCGCTTCTCCGGCGTGCTTGAAGACCTGAAGCGGCGCTACATGGAAACGCAGTCTCCGGGCATCAAAGAATGGCTGGAAAAGTTTATGAGCCAGAAGCCCTGTGAGGATTGCCACGGGAAGCGACTCAAGCCGGAGGTGCTGGCGGTAACGATAGGCGGCGAGGGAACGCCAGCCCGCAATATCTGGGAACTGTCGAGCATGTCGGTCAATGAGTCTATCGACTTTTTTAAAAAGGTAAAGCTGGGTGAGAGTGAGAAAAAAATCGCCAGCCAGATATTGAAAGAGATTAATGCGCGTCTTGGTTTTATGAAGAACGTGGGTCTTGATTACCTGACACTGGAACGCAAGGCAGCGACGCTTTCCGGCGGCGAAGCCCAGCGCATACGACTGGCGACACAGATTGGCTCCAGTCTGGTCGGCGTACTCTACATCCTCGATGAGCCGAGCATTGGTCTACACCAGCGGGACAACCAGCGGCTCATTGACACCCTCATCTTCCTGCGCGATCTGGGTAACACGCTCATCGTTGTTGAGCATGACGAGCAGACCCTTCGTACTGCTGACTACATTGTAGACATGGGTCCCGGCGCAGGTGTTCATGGCGGCTCAGTGATAGCGCAGGGGACGCCGGCGCAGGTGATGAAGGTAAAAGCCAGCCTGACCGGTCAATATCTTGCCGGCACGCTCAAGATGGAGATACCTCAAGAGCGGCGCACGGGAAATGGCAAGTTTATCCGGCTGACAGGGGTGAGCGAGCATAACCTCAAACATATCGACGTTGAGATTCCTCTGGGAATCTTCACCTGCATTACCGGCGTCTCTGGCTCCGGAAAATCAACGCTGCTGTCTGATGTGCTATACCCGGCGCTCTCGAACCGCGTCAACCGTTCCACTCGTACCGAGGGCGCGTACCAGAGCATTGACGGCGTTGAGAACATCGACAAAGTGATTGACATTGACCAAAGTCCGATAGGACGGACGCCGCGTTCCAATCCTGCCACCTACGTTGGTGTTTTCAACGGCATACGCGATCTTTTTGCCGGCCTGCCGGAGTCAAAGGCGCGGGGTTACAAGCCCGGGCGGTTCTCGTTCAACGTGAAGGGAGGGCGCTGCGAACACTGTCAGGGTGACGGAACTATCAAGATCGAGATGAACTTTTTGCCTGATGTGTACATTGACTGCGACGTATGCCATGGCAGGCGCTTTAACCATGAGACCCTTGAAATACGGTATAAAGGAAAAAACATTGCCGACGTTCTTGACATGACTATTGAGGAAGCAGCTGAGTTCTTTGTCTACATTCCGCACATTGCCCGCAAGATGGATACCCTGCTGTCCGTGGGACTCGGCTATGTCAAGCTCGGCCAGTCCGCGCTCACGCTATCAGGTGGCGAAGCTCAGCGCGTAAAGTTGGCGCTGGAACTTTCGCGCCGTTCCACTGGCAAAACCTTCTATATATTAGACGAACCTACCACTGGCCTTCACTTTGCTGACGTGAAGCAGCTCATGTCGGTTATACAGCGCCTCGTTGACCAGGGTAACACAGTCGTCATGATTGAACATAACCTTGATGTGCTTTTACAGGCCGACTATCTCAT
>JAITFA010000095.1 GCA_031281685.1 Treponema sp.
CAATATGGGCGTAGTTATATACGGTAGGTCCGCAACCATAAAAGCCAACCACTCCGGGTTTTATGGATTGGAAGAGCTGAACCTCATGGCCAAGGGTATTAAATAAAGTCAGTGGCATAGAAACTCCGTGTTTAAGGATTGTACAATTAGAATATGACTAGATTACGGGAATTTCTGAAAAAAATCAATACAAAGGTCGGCTTCTCTGGACTTATTCGCTATGACGAGCCAATGGCCTTACACACAACGTTTCGGGTTGGCGGACCAGCCGATGTCTGGGTACAAGCAGACGCCGCCGTGTTCCCTGATTACGCGGCGGCTCTGTTACGCGCCGCCAGCGCCGAGGCCATTCCAGTCTTCATCTTGGGACATGGGGCAAACCTTGTGGTGTCAGACACTGGTCTCCGGGGTATTGTGCTGGACACCGGCGGCTGGGCCGGCGTGGAAAAAGTGTCTGGCACCAACGCGGTGTCAGACATCGCGCCAGCACTGAGAATCCGTTCCGGCACTGAAGTAGACGCCGCTGTGGAAGGCGCGGGCGCACTCGCGTTCCTCGCCGGTATGCCTGCATCCATTGGCGGCGCGGTCTACATGAACGCCCGCTGTTATGGGCGCTCGGTGTCTGACACCCTCATTGAGGTTGAGATTCTGGATGAAGCGTTTCAGCGAACAATCGTGCCGTTCAGACCCGAAGACTACGGCTACAAGAAAAGCCCGTTCCAGAACCGCGCTGTCCTCATACTATCCGCCACATTCCGGCCTGAGCCGCGTCCGCCAGCCGAGATATGGCTGGAGATAGAAGCTCATCGGCAGGACCGCGAGCGTAAAGGCCACTACCGTTTTCCCTCAGCCGGTTCCGTGTTCAAGAACAACCGCGCCTTTGGCAAACCTACCGGCCAAATCATCGACGAACTGGGCTTACGCGGTCTGAGCTTCGGCGGCGCGGAAGTCGCGCCGTGGCATGGCAACATCATCATCAACACTGGAACCGCCACAGCCGCCGATATCCGCGCTTTGGTAGAGGAACTTATCTCGCGGGTTCACGCCGCGCTTGGTATAACGCTTGAGCCGGAGATTCTGTTTGTATAGCCACACTCACCCGTGATAACTGCGTAGCTTGGCGAGCAATTCCCTTGCGTAGGCGCGCGCCGTAGTGTGATACCGTCCATTGGAAATACTGACAAGCAGCGCCTCAGTATCAGCGTCCAGCCTCCAGCCGTTCTGGGACGCAAATCTTTCGTAGGCTCCTAGGGCGGCAAAGGCAAGCAGATCATCGGGAAGCATAACGTCAAAATGCTTAACCCTTTTAGTGATGAGCTTTACTGTCTCGTTATTCGGGTTGAGACCAACTACCCTGAGGGCATTCACCACATCCGCAAGCACAAACGCCTGAGTTTCAGCCCCAAGCATTCGTATAAGAATGGTATATGCCTGAGTTCCGCCCATTATCCCAAGACAACGAGCCGTTTTACTCCGTATATCAGGAAAGTTATTAGCAATAACCCCCTCTTTTACGGTTTTGTTTACGATTCCTTCTAGGCCCATAGTTTCCAGCGCAATCCGTATCTCCTCGTTTCTTGTTCCCCGCTGTAAAGCCGCCTCAATAGTCGCAAGAGCGCTTTCTTTCACCTCACGACTCTCCGACCGGCTTTGCTCCCGAATAAGCATAATGTCTATTGATTCCTGAAGATAAGACTCTTCCAACGCAATCCCACGCCGACTATCCTGCCCCGTAAGCGACGCAAGCGCCATGAGCGCCAGCGTTACGAAACATATTGATTTCCGCATACCCATCTCCTTGTCTTATTTTCGGCCTTCGCTCAAAACCGGTACACTGATTTGTTATTGCCGGTATCAATAAACACACAGCGCGTAACGCCATCGTCAGCAAGGCTTTCAGTGATAGTTGCCTGCGGCGTATGCCCAACGATGTGGGTATAGCCCGAAAGCGCGTCCTGTTCCAGCGCTTCGGGACGTATCCAGAGCGGTCCCTGGCTTATGTCATTGCCATACATATCATAGCCGTCAAAGGCAAAGAGCCGGCGGCATCCTTGTCTGAAGGCGGCGTTAAGGCTTTCAGGCGTCTTAAAGCCCTTGCCCCGCGCCTTTCGCATAAAGGTACGGGAAACGCCGGCATGGGAAAGAAGGTAGTGGTCGGGAGTTAGGTACACTATGCTGAAAAGTTTCATCGTATCTTCCAGAATCTCCTGAATAGCCGCGCTATGCCGGTAATTAAAACGGGAATAGCGCTCACCAGCCGGAATACCTTTGAGGTAATGGTAATCATGGTTTCCCAGACAGAGTTTTAAGCGGGAATCCTGCCGCGCTGAATCACGGAGTCGCTGGAAATTCGCGTACTCCTGCTTAAACGAAAGACCATAGCTGTCGAAATAGTCGCCAAGTATGTAATACTCGGTGAAATCCTCGTCCAGAAAGTGTTCCCAGAACGGTTTACCGTGAATGTCGCCTATTGCCAGCCGCATGAAGCGCCCTCCTTGTTTGTATTCCGCAACTATTGCAAACGTTTCATACCACAAGCCGGCTGTATAATTCAAGCGTGTTTTCTAGACTGACTGCGCTCTCCGGTAGTGCCAGAGACACAAAGTTTGCCGTGGTGTTTGGTGCCAGACGGAAAGATGAACGACTGCTTCTGCCGTTTTGGTGCCAGAGACATGGTGACGTATCGTTGCCAGACATACACAAAGCAAAACTCCTTCCCAGCGCCATATCTATAGCCATGAGATATCCAAGAAGACTTAAGGACGGAGCTACCTATCACGTTACCTCGGAAATTAACCGCTACGAGATGGAACTCCAGCAGTCGCGGATCAAGACCATGTTCTTGACCTTCGTCAACAAAGCGAAAGAAAAGTACCCGTTTCAGCTTTTCAACTTCTGTATCATGGATAACCACATCCATCTGCTTATCAAACCAGAACGGGGTCAGTCCCTTTCCAAAATAATGCAATGGATCAAGGGGAACTTTGCCAGATACTGGAACAAGGCGCACGGTAAGAAGGGGGGTCATCTCTGGGGAAAGCGGTTTTTCTCGAAGATTATCGACGACATAAGGCAGCTTTTGCGGGTACTTGACTATATCGATAAGAATCCTGAGAAGGCTGGTCTGGTTAAACGGGCTGAGGACTGGGAATTCAGCGGCTTATACCACCACCTGCGCGGAAGGACGGATGTAGTAACTATACCCCGGACCGCTATGCCGGAGCTATGCTTCCCAGGCGCCGGCAAGCTCGTTGTGAGCTAGGTAAAGAGGGTTAGACACCGCAAAGGCCGATACGTTAAATTGCTGCCACTTTTCAGCAACTCAAAGCCCATGGTTTTTGTCTGGAGCGACTCCCCAGACGGGATGAGCATTGGATCAAGATACCGAATCCGGGTTTTTTGAACTTTTAGAAATGGGTATGGAAGTTTCAGAAATGGGTGTGGAAGTTTTAGAAATGGGTTTGAGCTTTCAAAAACGGGTGTAGAAGTTTCAGAGATGGGTGTGGAACTTTTAGAAACGAGTTTTGAACTTTTAGAGATAGGTGTGGAAGTTTCAGAGATAGGTGTTGAACTTTCAGAGATAGGTGGGAAACTTTCAGAGATGGGTGTAGAAGTTTTAAAGATGGGTGTTGAACTTTTAGAAACGGGTGTGGAAGTTTCAGAGATGGGTGTGGAAGTTTCAGGGATGGGTGGGAAACTTTCTATACGGGCAACTATGCCGGAGCTATGCTTCCCAGTCGCTGGCAAGCTCGTTGTGAGCTAGGTGAAGAGGGTCAGACACAGCAAGACTGATGCTTCGAATTTTCGCTTTTTGGCGCGTTTGACAGGGCTGATAGCACGGTATATATTCAAGGCTATGGCTAATTATGATTTAGAAAAACAGCACCGGAAGGGAAAGCTTCATGCTATCGAGCGGATTAAACTGCTTCTCGACGAAGGATCGTTTCTGGAGGTCTATTCAGGGGTCAAGCCAGACGGGGCGAAAGAAATCCCCTATGATGGGGTTATCACAGGATTCGGAACCGTACACGGAAAAACAGTCGCGGTATACGCGCAGGATTTTACGGTGCAAGGAGGAACCCTCGGAAATCTGCACGGCAGGAAAATTGCCGAGCTGTACAAGCGGGCAATTGATATTCATTGCCCGCTTATTGGGATTAACGATTCCGGCGGAGCGCGTATTCAGGAAGGGGTGAGCGCGCTTGCTGGTTATGGCGACGTGTTTACGCAGAATGTGCGGGCTTCGGGCTATATTCCGCAGATTTCCATCATCGCGGGGCCATGCGCCGGTGGCGCGGTATATTCTCCGGGAATAACCGATTTTATTTTTGTCGTTGACCGCATTGGTCTGATGTTTATTACCGGCTCAAAAGTGGTAAAGGCGGCGATGGCGATTGATATAAGCGATGAGGAACTGGGCGGCAGTCTCATACACGCGCAAAAAAGCGGGGTCGCGCATTTCCGGCTTGACAGCGAGAAACGATGCTACGAGACGGTACGGCGTCTGCTCGATTATATTCCGCGCTGGAATGGGGAAGAGCCGTCTCAAAAAGCCTTTGAGTTTAGCGAGGTGAAACTCACAACGCTCAACAAGTTAATGCCGGAACGCTCCAATCAGGGGTATGATATTCGCTCCGTTATTAATGTTCTGGTTGACGACGATTCTTTTTTCGAGGCGCAGGCTGAATTTGCCCCGAATATGCTTATTGGATTCGCGTATATCAATGGCTGGCTTACGGGCATAATCGCCAACAACCCGATATTTCTTGGGGGTATCGCTGATTCTGACGCCAGTGACAAGGCGGCGCGTTTTATTCGCTACTGCGACGCTTTTAATATTCCGCTGCTGACCATTGTCGATATTCCCGGATTTGTTCCCGGGCCTGACGAGGAAAAAAAGGGAATTATCCGCCATGGCGCGAAGCTGATTTACGCATATACGGAATCGACCGTGCCGAAGATTACGCTGATTGTTCGGAAGGCTTATGGCGGCGCGTACATTGCCATGTGTTCAAAGCATCTGGGCGCTGATTTTGTGTTTGCGTGGCCCAAGGCGGAGATCGCGGTGATGGGGGCTGACGGGGCGATACAGATTCTTTATTCAAAGGAATTACTTACCCACGACAGCGAGTATCGCAAGACCTTGCAGCGGCAGTATCAGGAAGAATACATGACGCCGCGAATCGCGGCTGAAAAGGGATATATCACGGAAGTCATCGCGCCCGAAGAGAGCAGGTCGAAAATCGTGCGCGGTTTTGAGGTACTGCGGGGCAAGAAAATCAGCGGAGGCATACCGAAAAAACACGGGAATATTCCGTTGTAGACTGCCTGCCTATTGTCCGTATGCTCTCTGACAGCATGTCTCTGACACTGCCTGCCTATTGTCCGCACGGTCTCTGACACCAATCCCTAATCTGTGGACAAGAATCCTTAACTTGTTGACAGTGGGAACTCGCCCCCTAAGCAAACCTGTATCGACTCACTAACTAAGGCTGTGTCAGCCCGCTGACTAAGACTAGGTCAGAAGGCTGACTAAGACGGCAATGCGGTCGGGTGCTTGAGTCCGGTATTGGCAGAATTACGACTGAAGTGACCTCAGTCCCTCCCGTGAAATTCGCTTGACATATTCCTTGTGTTGGAGCAATATAGACGCCATGAATGTAAAAGAGAGCCAAGCCAAGCCAAGCCAAGCCAAGCCAAGCCAAGCCAAGCCAAGCCAAGCCAAGCCAAGCCAAGCCAAGCCAAGCCAAGCCAAGCCAAG
>JAITFA010000226.1 GCA_031281685.1 Treponema sp.
TTGTCTGTCAGAGGCTTGCTTGCTGATGATGGCGCATGGTCTCTGGCACCACTTGTCTGTCAGAGGCTTGCTTGCTGATGATGGCGCATGGTCTCTGGCACCTGCACTTAGGTCGATCCAGCCTAGTGTTATCGGATCGATCCATCCTATGGCAGAGAAGCGATCTGAACGGCGGCCCCTATGTATAACGCTTACTCGTCCAGTGAACGGAGATGCAAATATACCGTATTCTTGGACAGGTTGAGGTCGCGAGACACCATGCGTACCGCGCTTTTCAGCTTAAAAATGCCCTGATGGTAGAGGATGCTGATGATTTCCCTATTTTTATGCGAGACTGGAATTGATGAATCAGCGTCTACATCGTGCTTCACCTTTTGAAGAGACCGGGCAATGAGTTCCTCCGAGTCATTGATAAAATTTTCAGAGACAAACTCAACCGGCCTATCCAGCGTGGTAAAACCTTCCAGCAACGACAGGAGCGGGCTGTCCAAATACAGATTGATACAGATCATACCAATTACACGCTTGCTCTCCCCAAAGATGGCAATGGTACTTGATTTAACTGGCCGACCATGCTTGCTCTTCGAGATGTAGTTGATATAGGGGCCGGCGTTATTGGCGTTGATACGCCCAAGCATGGAGAGCGCGAGGTCGGTGATAGGAGCGCCCTCCTTTCTGCCTGAATGATGACCATTGATGATTTTGATAATCGAGTGTTCCAGATCAGAGAGATCATGCAGGACAAACTCAAACGCCTCGCCGAGATAAGCGCCAAGCCCCTCCAGCGAGGTTTTGTACGAATCAAGTAGCTGCCGTTCTGTATCTGTTAAGGAAAGTTCAGTCATCATGGGCTATAGTATGCCCAAAGCCTTGAACCACGACTCAGCAATGAGCGCGTGTCCAGTCAGTGTTGGATGCACGCCGTCTGCTGTGATGTCCACATCGCGCTTGCCGGATACCACATACGATACAAAGATACCATCCATAGGGATAAACACGTCGGCGAATTCCCGGGCAAGGGCGCGTATCACCGCGATTTTGGGATCAAGGTCTTCCCGCCACGAGAGCTTGTCCGCCATAGTGTTTAACAGAAACGGTTCAATGATCACGATACGCGCCGAAGGCAGATCGCGTTTCACGTTTTGCAGGATAGTGCGATAGTTACGTTCAAACGCTTCGGTCGAGGTAGGGTCATTTGAGTCATAGCGCCGCCAAGTGTCATTGATACCAATAAGGAACGAGATGAGGCTGGGTTTGAGCGCGGCAATATCAGCGTCATAGCGCCGAAGAAGTTCCGAAGAACGGTCGCCGGATACTCCCCGATTGAGGAAATTAACGCCATGGCCGGGAAAGAGCGCGTCGTAGAGCCGCGCTATGATTGATGGATAGCCTAAACCAAGACTGCGTGAGTCTTCACGCTTGCGCCCGCAGTCAGTGATTGAGTCGCCCTGAAACAGCACTGTGGTATTTCTTGCAAAGATATTTTTCATCCTATTAGACTAGCAGGAAACAGGTTTAATGAACAAGCGCCACAGAGTTTGACTTGTCGTCTCCGGTATGCCCTATTCTTAACGACGAACCTGAACTTGAGACCCAGACTGAACGTCGGAGGTAGACGGCGTTTTTTGTGTAACAGGAATCAAAACCACAGAACGGGAGAGACCGGCGCTGTCAATACGGTAGCGTGGATTCGCGGGATCAAGAGTCCACAGACCCTCTATGACGAGCCGGTATTCAAGCTCCACCACCTCCGCTGGAGGAGTATATGCATGGAACAGTATCCCTGAATCACGGTATGACACACCCTTTTTTTGCGGCTTGGCATCTGGGTCCGGTGTCATGAGTCTCCTGAACCAGTATACTGTGGAAAAACCCTCGTGGGCAAAGGCAATACCAACGTGGCGGTATGAGGAAGGCGCGGTAAAAATAACGCCATCCTCGAAGAGCCTCGGCGCTCCGGGGCTTTCAATGCTAAGAAGGTAATCAACAAACTGATAAGATTCAGTATCCAAGGCTCCGATATTGCCGATAATAAATAAAAGGAGCGATACAGTCATGATTGTTTTCATTTGTTTATATTTACAATTATCGGTTACTGTTTCAATATCTTGATATGCCATCAATAAAAGCACTTGAAAATTTTAGGAATTCATTTCGTCAGGTTGGTAATGAAGCGCTTATCTTATCTCGCAAGTATTTGCCCATAGAAGACCTTTCTCTGCCGCTTGCTGAGTCTCCCCGAACTCCGCCGCCGCCTTTGCCCCGCGCCTCGGCGCAAAGCGTTCCCGTGCCAAAGCCATCTGTGACTCCGCCCGCAATGAACGCGCCTACGACGGACGCGGCTGAACCGCGTAAAGACCTTATTGATGAACTTTCCGACGAGGATATTGCTCTTGAGGAGTTTGATGATGGAACCAGTATTCCAGAGACAGTGACGGCTGCTACGGAAGATGTTGCTCTCTCCCAGCTTGAGGATGCTCCTTCCAATAAGATTGATCCGCTGAAAATGTCAGCTATAGATTCATCTGAGCCAGATGCCTTGCCTGACTTTGACGAGAATCTTATTTCCACCTTTGAGAAGGCAATGGCCAAGTCGTCTCTTCCCGAACCTGAAAGTCCCGCTATGCCAACGGACAATGTGGACATGGTCTCTGCGTCTGATGAGCCGACGATTTCTGAGGTGGAGCCTGAACCTTTACCCGATCTTGAGGAACTTTCGCTGGATGGCGCTGTTCCTGCGTCTGATGAGCCGACGACTTCTGAGGTAGAGCCTGAACCTTTACCCGACCTTGAGGAGCTTTCGTTAGACGGCGCTGCTCCTGCGTCTGACGAGCCGACGACTTCTGATGTGGACACATTCTTGGATGAGGACATTGCCGATGACGCGATGCCGGAGTCGTTGATGAATATGTCCGCATTTGCCTCGTCGGATTTGCAAAGCATACCAGACCCCATACCACCAGAGCCTGCTCTCGTACCACCAGAGCCTGCCGCGACACGCGCTGATGATTTGTCCGATGAAAACGCGCTTAACAGTCTCCAATTCGATGAAAACGATTTTATAGAAAAAGATAACAAAGATCAGGCCAATGTAGAAAAAGATGGGCTTATCGATCTGGATAGCCTGAATCTATCCAGTGAGGTTGAGGAAATCATCTTAAGCGAGCAAGACCTGGCCAGCCTGCAAAAAACACTGTCTTCCTATCCGCTTAACCTGCGTGTCGCCTGTGAGGAGTTAATTGCTGAACAGGAAATCGATTTCGTACTTATGCCTATGCTGGTTAAAGCGCTGGTTGGCGGCGCACCGGCCAGAGAAACTGCCGCGCTTGTGGGCAAGATTGCGGGACGAATTATTCGCATCCCCCCAGGCTTTGAGAAAAAAAGCGGCGCGGAACTGGAAGCAGAGCGGAGGAGCTTCTCCTATATCTTTATTTATAAGTTCCTGCCTGCCTTCCGGCTTTTCATCATGCTCGCGATTGTGGCCGCGTCTCTCTTCTATCTGGGACACCGGTTTATTTACATTCCTCTGCGGGCTGAGTCAATCTATCAGCTTGGCTATGAACGCATCGGCGCGGGCGATTACATGCGGGCAAACGACCGCTTCAGAGAAGCCTTTGCCCTCCATCGAAATAAAAACTGGTTTTATCGTTACGCGGAAGCGTTCCGGGACAAACAGCAATACACAGATGCGGAAGAAAAATACGATGGGCTGTTATTGTATTACCCACGGGATAAAAAAGCCGCTCTTGATTATGCAAACATGGAAACTAACCACCTTTTTAACTACCAGAAGGCCGATAGCCTGATACGTGAAAATATCCTTGACCACGCGGTTAATGACCGGGAAGCTCTCCTTGCGCGAGGGGATAATGCGCTTGACTGGGGAGGCGTCGAGCCAGAAAAGTATGAAACCGCACAGGAATCATTCGCCCGCTATATAGAATATTACGGCCACACCGATCCGCTTGATGAGCGAATGTTAAAATACTTTATCCGCACTGATAATCTGGGCTATGTAATCCCATTACAGCACTATTTTATGGAGATACCCGATACTTCTATCTCCGCCTCTACCCTTTCAGAACTAGGCGAATACCTGCTGGACAAGAAGATAGAAAAAGTTTCCGGCGTTCCAGACGAGTATATCGACGATATTGATGGTATCAATGACGTACTTCTGCGGTCGGTTAGACTTGATCCTACACTGCCTGAACCGCATTACCATCTTGCGAGGTATTATAACTACCTTCAAAGCGCGCTTGAGGAACGGGTTACGCTGGAAACCGCGCTTAAAGCGTTTGACGCCACCTCGCGGGAATCCGTGAAACTCATGGATATGCGAATCGACGCTGAGCGGCGCTATGCCAACCTGCTTGCCAGCAACCGTGAGTTCATACCCGCTGAGGTTGAACTGCTCAAGGCCATTAATCTCTATGAAGATGCCGTTGCCCGCAATCTTTTTGGCTCAGCGCCCCAGTATGGCCGGCTTTACGCGGAGATGGGCGATCTAGCCTATTTTACCTATAAAGATGACAGCTATCTTAATACCTCTCTGGAATACTACACAAAGGCTGAACAGAACGGCTGGGCTACGCCAGAGTTGCAGTACCGCATGGGCGCGGCTTATTACCAGAGCCAGCAGTGGGGTCCGGCGCTGGAATATTTTGTGAAAGCCGCCTCCGACATACCCTATAACCGGCGGATTCTTAACAGCCTGGGCGCAGCCGCGTTTATGCGGGGAGACTATTTCCTTGCCCAAGGGTATTACAAACGGCTTCTGGAACTCCTTGAAAGTGAGCGCGCCCGTTTCCCCATGCTCCTGCCCAATGAGCGGGAGGATCATCAGGAACTGCTTGAGCGAATTATGGTAGCGCAGAACAATCTTGGGGTAACGCTGGAATCCCTCACTGAAAGCACCGGCAACAGCCTCTACCGCGCCAACGCGCTGGGTCTTTACGCTGAGTCAGCCCGCGTCTGGGACCTACTCAGCCGGAATCCGCAGGCTATGACCCGTTCACGGGTGGAAGATATCGGCACCCCGGGTACTGATCAGGCGTCACTCAATTCCCGAAACACGCTCTATCCTGTATCTGGATACCGCCCGAAAATATACTCCCAGATTGACAAAGATATGCTGGAACCTTCATGGTGGGAAGGTCTCACCCCGCGAGACACCCGTATCTCAGACCCGCTCTTCGCGGCAACCCGCTAAGAAATCGCTGAACAGTGCGGAGCGTGTATGAATCCGGCATGAAAATTACCGCGCTTCAGTTTCCGCAGGAGCGCGATTGGTCCATTCAATGGCAAGCTGACGGAGTTGCTGGGCTGAATCGCAGTGGAGGCGCAGTTTGATGTGTTCCTTATGGGTATCCACCGTTTTTGCGCTCAAGTTGAGCTTGGCGGCGATTTCCCGTGTGCCAAGCCCCTTACCAATAAGGGAAAAAATCTGGAACTGACGGTCAGACAGCTCGTCCAGCGCAACGCTTTTCATAACTACATCGCCACTCGATTTAAGCCTCACCTGTTCCGCCTCGCTGATATAGGTCTTGCCGGACAGAACCGTGTGTATGGCGTCCAGCACCTTATTTGCCGCCTCGTCCTTCATGATGTAGCCATTGGCGCCAACCCCTATAACCCGTTCAGCGTAAAAGCGCTCGTCGTGCATGGAAAGCACCAGCACCAGAAGCGCGGGCTTGTATATCTTCATATCCTTGATAATCTCAAGCCCCTCTTCATTACCCAGATTGAGGTCAACAATGGCCAGATCAGGATCTTCCGTGCGGAGTAACTCCATGGCTTCCGCGCCATTCACGGCCTCCCCGACGATGGTATACGCAGTTTGAGTCTTGATGAGCGAGGCCAGTCCCTTGCTGAAAAGCGGATGATCCTCAACGATCATCACAGCGGTTTTTTTCAACGGATTCATACCTCTAGTTTAAGTTGTTATGGTATACTCGCCTATAGGGAATTTTCCCGAAGTGAGAAGATGCGAGTAGAACTTTTCCTCAATAACCTTGATGAGGCATACCAGATTTCCATGTACCGTGCGGTACGAGACGAAGTCGAGGCGCTGGGTATTGAGCTTGTCTGTGTGCAGCGCGCCACGCCGGATCGCTATCCTATGGATCGACTGGTTCACAAACGCGACCTTAAGCGTTTCTTTATGAGGGAACGAGTTGGCGCTGACGGGGTTTTGCTGCTCACGTCGGTCGTGATTCGGGACGATAATGAGGCGGCGAGCGCTGTACGGATGGCTGACCGCTCGTTTCCACTGGTATCAATAGGGGCGCGGATGTTTGACTTTCCCGCCATAGTGGTTAATGGACGCGCTCCAATGGAGCGACTGCTGGAACACCTTACACAGGCTCATGGGTATCGTAAGCTCCTGTTCCTCTGTGGACCGGAGCGCAATCAGGATAGTTGTGAACGTGAGGCTGTGTTTCGGAGCTTTATTAACGGCGAAATTAGCGGCGAGGTGATACACGGCGAGTTTAACGAAACCTCCGGCATGGCGCTCATGCGGGACTACATCGCCGCGCACCCGCATGAACCGCTTGACGCCGTGATTGCGGCGTCTGACACCATCGCGCTTGGCGTGCGCCGCACACTGGACGCGGCCCGCGACCCACGCTGGAAACACTGCGCCCTCACCGGCTATGACGACATACCCCAAAGCCACCTCGAACTGCCCGCGCTTACCACCATACACCAGCCCTTTGACGCAATGGGCAAGATCGCGGTCAGACTCCTGCGTGATTCCATCATGGGTAAGGATACGCCGCTCCTTACGCAGGTGAAGGCGGAACTCTGTCTGCGGAACTCCTGTGGCTGTAAAGATATGGCATGGAAACAACGGGAGCGCGGGCGTTACTGGGAGCTTACCTGCAATACGCGGGAGCTGTCACAGGAAACAGCGTACAGCGTTACCCACATTGCGGCACAGAATACGCTATGGCAGGAACGCTGTCTTAGCTATGTGAGCGTCTTTGGTCAGGAACTCACCTCGGTTAATACAACGCAGGAGATCATTCCTCACCTGCGATTCTTTCTTACCAATCTTGACGTTGAGGTCTTTTATCTTTTTATTAACAGGCGCCCATCGCTGAAACCACCCGGGTCCAGCGCGCTTGTTCTGAAGCGTGATAAGGACGGTGAGCTTGCTTACAAGAATCCTCCAAACATCAATCTTACCGCGTTTTTCGCGGGACTTGACTCGTCAGTCTGCCTCTACCATCTGCGCTCCGGGAACGAGTATATTGGGCTTATCGTCTATGACATCCAGGACGCCCTGCACCCGCACATCTGCTCCGCCGCGATTTTTATGGCAAACACGATCAAGCGTCTGCTCATTCTGGAAAAAGAACAGCGCTGGGCAAAACAGCTTGAGAAAGAGGTGGCGCTCCGCACCCGTGACCTGAATGCGGAAGCCAAGCGCCGTGTCGCGGTCGAGGCTGAAGTATTGCGTATCAGCGAACTGGAACGGCTTCGTTTCAGCCTTGACCTCCACGACGACATCTGCCAGCGCCTCGCCGGTATCTCTATGTTTGCGCGAAGCCTCGCCTCCGGCCTCAGCGGGATAAGCCTCTTGCCTGAACTTGCCGACATGATTGACGAAACCCTGCAACGCACCCGCCAGTACGCGCACGATTCGTTTCCGGTCGAGCTTGACACCTTTGGTCTGCGCGGCGCGCTTGAATCGCTCTGTAACACGATAAACCACGCCTGCCGCTGTGATTTCCACTGGTCAGCCTTCGCTGAAAAGTCCCCGCTTTCAACCCAGCAGAACATTAACGTATACCGTATCATACAGGAGGCGGTACAGAACGCGGTGAAACATTCCGGCGCGAGCCGTATCAGCGTTGAGATTGAGATGAGCGCCCTGTTTTTCATTGCCCGTGTGCGCGACAACGGTAAAGGCAAGCCTGCCCTGAACAGCGAAGACCCGATACTTGCCGGAAACAAGCAGAGCGTGGGCTTAGGCCTGCGCTCCATGCGCTATCGCGCCCATCAACTAAACGCCGAGTATGTCTTTAATTCCACAGAACAGGGAACACTGGTAGAAACGCGCGTCCCGCTGCGGAATATACGGCGCTAGATTGCGTTG
>JAITFA010000102.1 GCA_031281685.1 Treponema sp.
ACAGCCGCGCCAAACAGCGACGCCTGTTCAACCGGCGCGATAAGGTATGGCTGGGGCTTTCTGGCAACAAGCATCGTATGCAGATACGATTCCAGCGCAACCCGCATACCCTTGTAAATCATGTAGGTCGTGCCTTCAACCGCGATGCGAACCGGCGCAAACGGGTTGCAGTATTTAACCCGCTCAACCATGGCCGCGACAAAAGCCGCAGAGAAAAGCGCCCCCCGCTGGGTAACGATTGACGTGAGGTAGACAAACGTGGTGAGCGCGTCCAGCTCGTCAGAGCCAAAGAGCGCCGCGACCGTGCCTTCACCGGCAAGCGGGGCGCGCATAAAGGAGTTTAAGTCCTTGGTCTGCATGGTTGGCCAGTTCAGGAACTCGTCCGCCTTCCTGAACTTGAGCAAGCCGTCTTTAACAGCCTGCTTCAGCACGGTGAAGGTGAGCGGACCAAGATACGCGCCGGAAGTTGCCTTTTCAAGGGTATAAGCGCCCGGATTCTTCGTGATGGCGTCGTACTTCCTGTCCAGATACCCCATGTAGCGATGGGCAAAATTGCCGGACTCGCAAACCACGATTTGCGGGGTTTCAGACTGGAAGCCGATTTTGGGAATATTCGTCTCAGGATACGCGGTGTTAAAGCCGGTTCCCAGAATAAAGCCAATCGTTGGTCCGCCCGCGACGCCGTACTTGTCCGCGCCTTCGCGTCCCGCGCTCACCGGAATCTCGACAACGCCTGAAAGCAGAGTCGCCACGGTATCGTTAAGAAGCACAATGCGTTCCGGCACTTTTATGTTGCGCCGCGCCAGCGCAGCCCGCAGTTCATGCCCAACCGCCTTGCCAATCACCGCGGGCGCTTCAACTTCTTTGCTGAACCCCAGCAGAATTCCGTCAGCGTCCTTTGTTATGTTCATGGGATAAGAAAAAGTGAAGCCGATCCCTTCAACATGAGGGTCTTTTTCAAGCAGCGGCGCGGTAACTTCCGCGATCTTGTCGAAAAAGTCGCCGGCGCTTATGGGACCGTAGGTTCCGGGCATGGGAACTTTCTGCGTCCCTTCGGCAATAGGCTTGCCGTTTTCGTCAAAGCGCACCAGCGCGGCTCGCAGGTTGGTGCCGCCCGCGTCCAGAGCAATCACGGTTTTCCCCGCCGGCACATGGGAGACCGGACTTATGTACGCGGGAATCATGGCAAGACTCGACGATTGGCCGTTTAATCCCCGTTCCATATCAACAAGCATGTCTTGCACAAGGCCCAGCGGGTCAATACGGTCATAGTGGAACCCGTAATATCGGGCAAAATCAGTCAGAACATTTGGATCAAAACTCATATACACCTCACTAAAAGTAAACTTACCTCAGTTTAGCCGCTCTCCTCTGTTTACGCAATTGTTTGTTTCATTACAGCGCCCGCATGGTGTCAGACACTCTTTCCCGCGAGTACCGCATCTCTTTTGAAAAAGCACTTGATCTCTTTCCAAATAGGACTTGATCTCTTTTCCAAGAGTACTTGATCTCTTGCCTAAGAGATGCGCGTCTCTTTGCCGCGGGATGCGCCGTGAGTCTTTACCGCGTCATCGTTTTGGACGGCGCTCCTATTGCTCTTTTTCTCGTTTCGCACTATGTTGGAACCGGCTCAAGCATAGGAGAACTGTCTGAAAAAGGTCCGTAAAGGGTTAGCATGAGATTGAAACTAAGCAAACTGATATGCCTTGTTCTTGCCGCCGGGGTGTTTGTATGGGCTTCCGGCTGTAAAAATAGTTCACAATCTGAACCATCGCTGGAGCGGACGCTCGTTTATACGTCTTACCGTGATGTTCCGGGCGTAAGCGCGGACGAGATTGCCGCTATTGAGCGCCTGCGGGAAGAGAGAGCTTCCTTTGTGTACGGGATGGGCTTGTCTACCGAAACTTTTTACAATGAAAAGGGTGAAATCCGGGGATACACCGCTCTGTTTTGCGACTGGCTGACGGAACTTTTCGGGATTCCCTTTAGACCCGCGATTTATAACTGGAGTGATTTGTCCGGCGGGCTGGAATCGCTGGCAATAGACTTTTCCGGCGGGCTGACTGCTTCGCCGGAGCGCCGGAAGACCTATTTTATGACCGACGCCATTGCCGAGCGCTCAATCAAGCTCATACGGATTGCCGGAAAGGAAGCTCTGGACTCCATAGCCAGAACCCGCGCGCCGCGCTACGCTTTTTTGGAGAACACGCTCACGCTCAGTCTTGTCGCGCCCCTTATCCCCGGTGAGTTTGAGCTTGTTTATGTTGATAACTATGATACGGTCTACAGGCTGCTGAAAAATGATGAAGTAGACGCCTTTTTTAACGACAGCGTTACCGAGGCGGCGTTTGACGCATACGGAGACGTAAGGACGGAATATTTTTCCCCCCTTGTGTTCACGCCGGTTTCCCTGTCAACCAAGAACCCGGACCTTGAACCGGTTATCTCAGTGGTGCAAAAAGCCCTGCACAACGGCGGCACGCGGCATTTAACCGGCTTATACAATACCGGACAGCAGGAATATCTGAGGCACAAGTTCTTTACGCGGCTTAACGCGGAAGAGCGGGCGTATATAGAGCGGCAGGTTAAAAGCGGAAGCGCCATACCAATAGCCGCCGAAGTTGAGAACTATCCAGTCAGTTTTTACAACAGTCAGGAAAAGCAGTGGCAAGGCATCGCCTTTGACGTGCTGGCTGAAGTTGAGGCGCTCACGGGTCTTTCTTTTGAGCAAGCCAATGATAAATCCGCTGAATGGTCCGAGCTGGTGGATATGCTGGAGAGCGGCAAGGTTGCCTTGATTACCGAGATGATTCGTTCACCGGGGCGGGAGGGCCACTTTTTATGGCCCGGCAAGGCGTTTATGATCGACTATTACGCGCTGGTGTCCCGATCCGAGTTTCCAGATATTAATGTCAATGACATTCTCTACAACAGGGTTGGGTTTACCAAAGACTCGGCGCTTGCCGAATTGTTCCAGAGCTGGTTTCCAGAGCATCCGTATACGAGAGAATACAGCAGTCCCAACGCCACCTTTGCCGCCATAGAAGCGGGTGAAGTGGATTTGGTGATGTCTACGCAGAACACCCTTCTCTGTCTGACCAATTACTATGAGCAGATGGGTTATAAGGCAAACATTGTGTTCAACCGTTCCCGTGAATCCCGTTTTGGTTTTAATCTAAACGAAACCCTGCTGTGTTCCGTTATGGACAAAGCACTGGAACTGATTGATACGAAAACAATCTCTGACCGGTGGACGCATAAGGTTTTTGATTATAAAAGCAAGCTGGCGCGGCAGATGATTCCGTGGCTTATCGGGGCTGTAGTTCTGCTCTGCGTTCTTTTACTGGTGCTTGCGCTGTTTCAGAGAACGCATCAGGAAGGCAAGCAGCTTGAGCAAGTGGTGTGTGAGCGCACCCAGGCGCTGGAAGCGGCGGTAAAGGCCGCGGAGGCGGCTAGCCGCGCAAAAAGCGATTTTCTGGCGAACATGAGCCATGAAATACGCACGCCGATGAACGCCATTATCGGCATGACGTTCATTGGCAAACGCTCCAGCGATATGGAGCAGAAAGATTACTGCCTTGCAAAGATTGAAAATGCGTCTCATCACCTGTTGGGCATTATCAACGATATTCTGGATATGTCAAAAATAGAGGCTAACAAGTTTGAGCTTTCCCCTACGGAGTTCAACTTTGAGAAGATGCTTCAGCAGGCGGTCAATGTCATAAACTTCCGGGTGGATGAGAAGCAGCAGAAGTTTAGCGTGCATATTGATAAGGCAATCCCGCGCACCCTTGTCGGCGACGAGCAGCGGCTTGCTCAGGTCATTACCAACCTTTTGGGTAACGCGGTAAAGTTCACGCCGGAACACGGAACGATCAGCATAGAAACCCGTTTTGTGAAAGAAGAAAACAGTCTCTGTACCCTTGAAATCGCGGTAAGCGACACGGGCATAGGCATTAGTGAGGAGCAGCAATCCCGTCTTTTTAGTTCTTTCCAGCAGGCTGAAAGCTCAACCTCCCGTAAATTTGGCGGCACTGGACTTGGGCTTGCCATTTCCAAGCGTATTGTGGAGATGATGGGCGGGAAGATATGGATCGAATCCGAGACAGGTAAGGGTTCGAGGTTTATTTTTACGGTACAGGCGGGCAGGGGGACAGAGGAACGGCACAGTATGCTGAACCCCAAGATAAGCTGGAGCAATATCCGCGTGCTTGTTGTGGATGACGACTTTGAAGTACGGGAGTATTTTAGGGAGATTGCCCAGCGGTTCAATATTTCCTGTGATAGCGCGGCGGACGGAATGGAAGCCCTTGAGCTTATAAAGCAGCGCGGCGCCTATAATATTTATTTTATAGACTGGAAGATGCCCGGCATGGACGGCATAGAGCTTACCCAAAAGATAAAGGAGCGCCGTCCCCTTGATTCAGTGGTAATCATGATTTCCGCTACGGAATGGAGCGTTATTGAGGCTGAGGCAAAAAGCAAGGGTGTGGACAAATTCCTTTCCAAGCCGCTTTTTCCTTCCACCATAGCTGACGTGATTAACGAGTGCCTTGGGGTGAACACTCTGCGCGAGGAGAAGTCCGAGCCGGAGCTGGAGGGTATTTTTAAGGGATACCGTCTCTTATTGGCTGAAGACGTTGAGATTAACCGTGAGATTGTGCTGACCCTTTTGGAGCCAACCCTGCTTGAAGTGGATTGCGCGGAAAACGGCGTGGAAGCGGTGCGGATGTTCAGGGGAAACCCTGAAAAGTATGACATAATCTTTATGGATATGCAGATGCCTGAGATGGACGGCTACGAAGCCACGCGGCAAATCCGGGCAATAGAAGAATTCTGTAGAAAAGATAAACCGGAATGTACTGTGGGAATCCCAATTATAGCAATGACCGCCAATGTATTTCGGGAGGATATAGAGAAATGCCTCAAGGCAGGGATGAACGATCACATAGGTAAACCGCTGGATTTTGAGAATGTGTTATCGAAACTACATAAATATTTGAGAGCTGAACGGCAAAGCCTACTCAGGCATCAGACCTAGCTATGTGCTGCTGCGATCCTCGTCCGCGGCTTTTTGTTTCGGCAGATAGGTACGCAGCGTGACGAGTAGTTCCGCGATGTTCAGAGGCTTACCCACATGGCCGTTCATTCCCGCGGCCAGACATTTTTCGATGTCTTCCCGGAACACGTTGGCCGTCATTGCGATTATGGGAACCCGCCGCTGCGCTCCCTCCACGGCGCGAATGTGGCGGGTTGCCTCGTAGCCGTCCATTTCGGGCATCTGTACATCCATGAAGATCATATC
>JAITFA010000122.1 GCA_031281685.1 Treponema sp.
AATGAAATATCAATACTATCAGCCCTCTTCTCAAGGCGTATAAGCCCCGCGTCTATAGCCTGAAGTCCGCCTTCGCTGAAACGCCGCAGGTTGGCCCGCTTGACCGGCTGTCCGGCACAGGGGCTGTTTTCTGTAAGCCTGTCTACAGCCTGAAATAGGGCTTCTTCACGCAGAATGAGCGGGAGCGCGAAAAAAGTAGCGGCGGCAGTTCTGAGCCGCTTACCGGTAAGCCGTTTCCAGTCCACGCCACGCGCTTCACTGGCAAGCAGGTCCGCGACCATGCGCTGAGTTTCGGCCATGCGCGGTAATGTGTTTCGCCACTGGGGAAAGAAGGCGTCGAGGCAGGGGATGAGTTTATGCCGTATGCGGTTACGCAGATAGCGGATATCGCTGTTGGTAGAATCACTTTGGCAGGAGAGGCCGCGCTCCGCAAGATACACGAGAACGTCTCTTCGGGTTAATTCAAGCAGGGGGCGCAGAACCAGTCCTTTTTCACGCGGCATAGCGGCAAGACCAGCCGGACCCACGCCGCGCAGAATACGCATGAGCGCCGTTTCCAGCAAGTCGTCCTGAGTATGAGCCACCAGCACCCGCGCCGCGCCAATACGCTGGGCTTCGCGTTGCCATGCCTGAGTTCGGAAATGACGCGCCGCCGCCTCAATGCCGCTATCCCAGTCCTTTGCGGCGTCCGCAATATGTCCGGGTTTGACGGAAACCACGCGGCACGGAACCGCGAGTCGCTCACAGAGCGCCGTCACCGCCCGCGCATCGCCCTCACTCTCATCCGCGCTTCGTATACCATGCTCAACGTGCAGACAATAGAGCTGGAAGCCGGCGTTTTCCCGCAAAGCAGCAAGCGCCGCCAGCATTGCGGTTGAATCAGCGCCGCCGGAAACAGCGGCAAGAAATACCGTCCCCTTTGCCCATGAACCCAGCCCCTGAGCCACAGCCTGTTCAAAACTGGACACGCCTTTCAGTCCTCTGCTTGCGCGATGGGCGGCGCTAAAAAAAACGGATAGAGCAGTTCGGAATAGCGACCAAGTGAACCTTGCGCCTGAGTTACGGACTGATTCAGCGCCATGTCTATATGTCTGAACACGGCGTCTATGGTACTAAAGTCTGAAAAACAATAGCCGCTCAAATCTTCCTCTGACGTTATGTCATGGGTAAAGGACAGCGTCCAATCCTGCTCCTGAAACAGGCTCTGCTTATTCGTCTTCGCGTGAAACGAAACTATCCAGTATGGCGGGCGCTTATTCATCAAACAGTCTGCGTCTAGGTCAGACCCTTCAAACGCCCGGGGAAGCACTTTGCTCAACAGATATCGCTCGAAAAACAGAAGTGAAAACCCATGTTCCGGGTCTGAAAAGATATTGCCTATATCTTTATTGCGAAACGGGAAACGTTTCTGATACAGCCGCTTGATCGCCTTGTAATCAAGGTTCGGCTTGGCTGTAGCGGTCCGGTTGCCGTCATGTTCAGTGGGCGAGTCCGCGTCCATAAGGGCTGGAGTTGAAGGCAGGGCAAGCTCATACTGGTCAGGGTCAAGATGTAACTGAATCAATACTGACGGCGCCAATGTCAGCCCCTGTCTCTGGCACCTGAGCAGAAAACGGGTATGGGCAAGCGGGCGCTCGGAAAATGAGGTAACGTTGAACCACCAAAAATCCAGCAGACGGTCAATCACCGACAAGACTCGATCTTTTTCCGGCGACGGCTGAACAGTAAACATACGCCGCTCATCACGTTGGGCGATGCCAGCCTTAATGGTCTCCTGAAACGATTTTTTCTTGGCGGGGTCTTGAAGCTGGCTAGCTTCAAGAGTTTGATACCTAAACACAGACATATACGCTCCTTTAAGTTCCTGCTCTCGCGTGGCGAGACCAGTCCAGTATACCTTACTTTCTCTGTCGTAGAACACATTCCAGAACTTGTAGAAACCTTTCTAGAAGTTCTAGAACACATTCCAGAACTTCTAGAACCATTTCTAGAACTTGTAGAACACATTCCAGAACTTGTAGAAACCTTTCTAGAACTTGTAGAACACATTCCAGAACTTGTAGAACACATTCCAGAACTTCTAGAAACCATTCTAGAACTTGTAGAACACATTCCAGAACTGGTAGAAACCTTTCCAGAACTTTTTGCGCGGTCTCTGGTACCAACGCGACTACGCTTGCATAGTCTCTTGGTACTAACACGACTGCGCTTGCATAGTCTCTGACACCGGCTGTTTCTCCTACGAAAAAGTAAACGCCGATGTTCTGGTCTTGACGCGATCTTCATGCTCACCTAGTATTTTTTCTATGAACGCTCACGAACTTCGCTCTAAATACATTGACTTTTTTGTATCGAGGGACCATGCCCAGATTCAGGGCAAGTCCCTGCTGCCGGATAACGATCCAACCGTGCTATTTACCACTGCGGGGATGCACCCGCTTGTGCCTTACATTCTGGGGCAGGAACATCCGGCGGGGAAGCGGCTCACCGATTACCAGAAGTGTATCCGCACTGGCGACATTGATTCAGTGGGAGATCCAAGCCACCTAACCTTCTTCGAGATGCTGGGGAACTGGTCACTCGGCGATTATTTTAAGGAAGAGGCTATAAAGATGAGCTTTGAGTTCCTTACCTCTCCTCAATACCTTGGTATCCCCGTTGAAAACCTCGGTGTTACCGTATTTGAGGGGGACGACACCGTGCCTCGTGACGAGGAATCAGCCGCTGTCTGGAAATCGCTTGGCATTCCAGAGGAGCGTATTAGTTACCGGCCTCGGTCAGATAACTGGTGGGGACCTGCCGGCACGACCGGACCCTGTGGGCCTGACTCGGAGATGTTTATCGACATAGGTAAGGAACCCTGCGGGCCAGACTGCGCTCCGGGTTGCGCTTGCGGGAAGTGGCTGGAAATCTGGAATGATGTGTTTATGCAGTACAACAAGACCGCAGACGGCGTGTATGAGCCGCTTGCCCGTACCTGTGTGGATACGGGTATGGGTATTGAGCGAACCATCACGATCCTCAATGGTAAAAAGTCGGTGTATGACACTGAGATTTTTGCGCCAATCATCGCCGCTGTTGAAAAGGCGTCGTCCTATACTTACGGCGCAGATGCGGAGAAGGACAAATCCACGCGCATCATCGCCGACCACACCCGCGCCGCAACCTTCATCCTCGGCGATCCCAGAGGGGTAAGTCCATCCAATGTGGGGGCGGGCTATGTGCTGCGCCGGCTTATTCGCCGCGCCGTGAGGCACGGGCGCAAGCTCGGCATTGAGGGCGTCATGCTCTCGCCTATAGCGCAGGTTATCATCGAACAACTGTCCGGTCCTTACCCGGAACTTGCCCAGAACAAAGCCTTTATTATAGAAGAGCTTGATAAGGAAGAGGCGAAATTTCTTGAGACTCTCCTCAAGGGCGAGCGTGAGTTTGAGAAACTCTTGCCGAACCTGCTCAAAGACCCTCGCCGGCTCATAGCGGGAAGGCTGGCTTTCAAGCTCTATGACACCTACGGCTTCCCCATTGAGCTGACCGAGGAGCTTGCCGCCGAACAGGGCATGACCGTGAATCGCGCTGAATTCGACGATGCGTTCAAGAAACATCAGGACCTGTCCCGCGCCGGAAGTGAGCAGCGCTTCAAGGGCGGTCTGGCTGATCAGGGGGATATGTCCGTGAAGTACCACACGGCCACCCATCTTATGCATCAGGCGCTTCGCATGGTGCTGGGAGACCATGTGGCGCAGAAAGGATCGAACATCACCGCCGAGCGAATGCGCTTTGACTTTTCCCATAACGCTCCCATGAGCAAAGAGGAACTGGCGAGGGTTGAGCTTATCGTCAACGAGCAGATTAAACGGGACCTGCCGGTTATAATGAACGTGATGAGCCTTGAAGAGGCAAAGGAGGCCGGGGCTATCGCCCTGTTTGGGGAAAAGTATGAGTCGCAGGTCAAGGTTTATGCTATTGGAGACTTTTCCAAAGAAGTCTGTGGCGGTCCTCATGTGGAACATACCGGAACACTCGGTGTGTTCAAGATACAGAAGGAGCAATCGTCTTCCGCCGGTGTGCGACGTATCCGCGCCGTGCTTGAGTAAAAAAGGGGAAAAATAATGAAGAGAAAGATTATATGCGGCGCTTTTTTAAGCGTAGTTCTGGCGACAACGGCTTTTGCCCAGCTTGATCTACAGCCCGCAGCCATTGTGCGGCTTACCAGAAGCGAGCCGATCAGTGTTAAGCAGTTCCGCACTGAAGTTGAGCAGACCGTGCGAAGCAGTTTCTATCAGCAGTACGGGCGGCAGCCTACTGACGCTGAGGTACTAACGGCGTGCCGCTCACTCAGCGCCAGCGACAAACGGCAGGTGCTGGACATGATGATCAATGAGCGACTCGCGCTTCAAGCCGCGGCAAGGGATGGAATTGCCATAACGGATAACCAGCTTAACCAGCAGGTACAGCAGCTTCGCGCACAGATGGCCCAGCAGCTAGGCCGCCAGCCCACTGACGCGCAATTTGCCGAGGCGATCAAGTCTGAAACCGGCCTTGAGCTTACGGCGTTTCGTGAGCAGTTGCGTAAACAGATGGTTACCCAGCAATACCTCGTGTCCAAGAAGCAGGCGCTCATCAGTTCGATAAAGACACCGACTGACGCTGAGATCAGCAATATCTATAACCTGAACAAGACCCAGTTTGTCCGGCCTGAAACCGTGCGTTTTTCCATGATTCAGGTTCCCTATGGTTCTGACCGTACTGTTTCTCGCAGGCTCGCCGAGCGTCTCGTCGCGGACATTGGTTCCAACCCGTCAAGGTTTGACGAAGCCGTGCAGAAATCGCAGGCGCCCAATTCGGGTTATCAAGCCGGAGACGCCGGCTATCTGCCCCGGAACAGTCAAGCCCAGCAGCTTGTTGGCGTGGACTTCATCAATACCGCCTTTAGCCTAAAACAGGGCGAGGTGTCCAAACTCATCGAAGGGAACGGCGGCTATCAGATCATCAAGGTAACTGAAACCTATGAAATGAAGGCGCTTGACTTAGACGACATTGCCCAGCTTGGCTCATCCGTAACCGTGCGGCAGTACATTGCTAACACCTTACTTCAGGAAGAACAGCAGCGGGTACTGGCGCAAGCCTCCAATGAACTCGTGGCGGAATTGCGTACAGGCAATCCGCCGCCGTATCAAATAATGGAAGCCAACATCAACATAACGTGGTAGCCCATGGCGACTCGCAGAAAAGGCCGGATTCTGGCTTTTCAGGCGCTTTACGCCTGGGAAGCCTGTAGTAACATTGATGCCGGTGAACAGGACAAGTCCCCTGCTTTTTCATGGCTGGACGATACTCTGGAGCAGCTTGACGATCACACCGCGCAGTTTTCCCGCCTCCTTGTTACCGGAACTATCGAAAATATCAGCGCAATAGACGCCATGATCCAGTCTCATCTTAAAAATTGGGCATTCTCGCGGGTGCAGCGCGTTGATCTTGCTCTGCTCAGAATGAGTACCTATACCCTCATGTATCAGACTGACATTGCTCCCACCATTGTTATCAATGAAGCTGTGGGTATTGCGCAGGATTACGGCACTGATGATTCATACCGGTTCATCAATGGTATGCTTGACAACATCCGCAAAACCCTTGAGAAGACCGCTACGGGCGGCTAGCCCATGACACGTCCGCCCCAGCCGTGCTATGCTGGTTTTATGAAGAAGATTTCGCTGACCGGTATAAAACCCACCGGCCTACTCCACATTGGTAACTATTTTGGGGCTATCAAGCCCGCGCTGGAACTGGCGAAGGAATACGACGCCCGTTACTTTATCGCTGACTACCACGCCCTAAATCTGATTAAGGACCCCAAGACTCTTGCCCGCTACACACGGGAAGTCGCTGCGGGCTGGCTTGCCGCTGGTCTGAACCCTGACGAGCTTGTCTTCTATCGGCAAAGCTCGGTGCCAGAGACCTTTGAGCTGACAACCATGCTCATGGCGTTCACGAGCAAGGGGCTTATGAACCGCGCCCACGCATATAAGGCTGCGGTTCAAGCCAATCTTGAGAAAGGCGAAGACCCCGACGCGGGTATCAACATGGGACTGTATACCTACCCTGTGCTTATGGCAGCGGACATACTGCTTTTTGACCCGGACGTGGTGCCGGTTGGCAGGGATCAGGTTCAGCACGTTGAGATGGCGCAGGACATTGCTCAAGTTATTAACTTCAACTACAAGCAAGACTGTCTCAAAGTGCCGCAAGCGGTAGTTCAGGAGAGCGTGGCGGTGGTGCCGGGACTTGACGGCAGGAAGATGAGCAAGAGTTACGGGAACGCCATTCCCCTTTTCGCGCCGGAGCAGGACCTACACAAGCTCATCAAGCGCATAGTTACGAATTCCCAAGCTCTTGAAGAACCCAAAGACCCTGATAGTTCGCAAATCTTTCAGCTTTACAAGCTGTTTGCGTCTGAGGAAGAACTTTTGGCGCTGGCGGCGCGTTTCCGCAACGGCGGCATGGGCTGGGGCGAAGCCAAAGAGGAACTCTTCCGCGTGATGAACCGCGAACTCACGCCCTTACGCGAGCGTTTCAACGCCTTCATCGCCGACCCCGTGCGCCTTGACGCGATTCTGGCACAAGGCGCGGAAAAGGCGCGGCTCATTGCCCGCAAGACCATAGCGCGACTCCGCAAAGCCACTGGTATAGACCGCTGACGAAACGCGCAACAGTCCCTTAGGAAAGCTGTTTAGCCCATCGCGCAAAGTCCACCGTTCCGGCTGTTTACGACAGTTTGGCGGCTCGAAATTCTGAGAAGGACATACCGTCCTGCTCCTCACAAGCCGATAACGCTCTCGGTGGAGCCGATAAACCTAGCGGTTTGGGACGGACTGCGCGGCGCGTGACGGGAAACCGCGCCCCTCAGTGGGCGAAGTATGCCCAGTCGCGGCGGAGCGGCATGTATAATAATGCTGGCAAGCTGTGTGTCGATTTCTAGCAAAACAGGGAATGCTATTTGCGCTACGCTCCATTCCCCCCGGTTTCTCTTCCCGTGCGGGAATCCAGTCCATCCGTTTAGCCGTATAAACCTCATCTTTGCGAATATATGCGTCAATACTGTTGATATATGCGCATTTCTTATTTATATTGACGCATTTTATAACAACAAATGCGCGTTTCAATATGAAAATGCGCATATCATAGTTATATATGCGCATAGATTAATCACATATGCGCATATCATAACAATATATGCGTATTGATTAACTATATATACGCATATATGATTTAGATATGCGTATTTCTTGAACATATATGCGTCATTATATCGAAGAAATGCGCGTATATTGTTGTAATATACGCATATATGTTTATAATATGCGTATATTTTATTAACATATGCGTATATATATTTATGATATGCGCATATCATAAATATTTACGCGCCGTTATACCATAGAAAGGCGCATTTGACCCTTGAACTCCGGCGCCTTCCTGCCGGCAATGCGCTTTGCTTCACAAAGCCTAAAGCCGGAAAAATGCCGCATACAGCCGGAGCGTTATGCAGCATGCGCCCCAAAACTTTTTTACAAATTTTCGAGAAAATATTGACGAAATAAAACACGGTATTTATATTGTGTAGTATATATTTTCAAGGAGTTTATTATGAAAAAGATTTTTGTTTCATGTGTTCTGTTTCTTTCGGTTGGTTCTATATGTTTATTTGCCCAAACGCCAAAACTAAGTATCGGCGGCGGGGGTTTTTTTACCAATTATATTGGCGGCGGCGGTCTTACCGACATAGCCTTTCTGGTATATAATAAAGA
>JAITFA010000153.1 GCA_031281685.1 Treponema sp.
TGCGTAACGCCCGTGGCACGGGCGCAGTCTGCTGACGCGGAGGGAGGACGTGTCTATATAAGGATTTTTACCTTTGCGGAGACGGTAAATTCTGTTGTCAACCCTGTTTTGGTAGATAAAGCTAACGCGGGAGATGTTGTTGACGATGCGTTGTCGCACTACAACTTCTCAGGGAATTCCGGCACCCTGCTCTATCGCGCTGTTCAAACAGGTCTATCTGCTCTCAAAGAAGACAGCTCTGGTTTTCCCGAAGATGTTACGTCCATCAATCTCCTTACCTTCACGGACGGCCTTGACCAGGGGTCTTCAACACCTTCTTTACCTCCCATAGGGAGGGAGCGTATCAGCTTTGGCATGAAAACTGCTGATGAATCCATACAAATCCTCCGGGGACAGTTTGATGATCTTCAAAGAAACGGCATAGCTTTAAGAAATGGCAGCAGTATACCGGTTAATGTATATTCAATCGGACTGATGGGAGACGACGTGGCGGATGAAAGGGCGTTTCAGCAGAGTTTGCGGGACATTGCCACCACCCCGACTATGGGTATCAAGGCGAATGATCTCGAGATGGTAAAAAGCGAATTCGATAGAATCGCCAGAGAATTATCTACGAAAACGAGCATGATAGAACTGTCTATTCCCAGTCCCGCGCCCGGTACAAAAGTGAGATGGACTTTTGATGTTCCCTCAGCCAAGAAAACAAATAATACCAGCTATAATCTCCCGGAAGCCGCAATGGGTTCACGGTATTATATTGAGGGCGAATTCGACTATGACGTTAATGGTACTCCTTTAATGAGGAATATCGCATATAGCGGAGTATCGTCTAAGGACCCGGCGGGAAGTACCATCAGAGGCGGACCGAACCGTAACAATCCCGCGATGGTGGACTTTGTTTTTTACGAATATTGGAACGATGCAGATCCAAATGATGTACAGGATGTGCGTGAGTGGATCATGCAGCCCGGGAGAAACTGGCAAGCCAATGTTGAGACAGATATGGGCATACAGGACACTATAAAGCAATCAACCGCGGTTATTTACATTGTTCTGGATCAGAGCAAGTCTATGTCAGAGGAAGGCATTAACGATGTCAGAGAGGCTGTTAGGGATTTTATAGGCGTATTTGTTCCTATAAAGGCGTCCACGCCGTCGCCTAGCCAACCAGCCCCCGCTCGCACATCGACCCTCGCTCCCGAACCTGCCCCTAAATCTGCCCCCGCTCCTTCGGATAACCTGCGCAATTACGCCTTTGTGGACTTTGCGCCCCTGTTTTTGGGTCTAGCCGTAGATGGTTTTGGTATTGGCTTTGGGTATGAGCGAGCTTTTGCGGATCCGTTCTCTATAGCGTTCTATGTTGATGTGCTAGGCGCACCAGACGTCTCGGCATTTGACCTTCTCATAAGGCCCCGGTGGTATCCGTTAGGAACATCCGTAGGCGGGTGGTACTTGGGCGCAATACTAGGGTACGGAATGGCAGATAGCACTTCCGCATTCACCATAGGGTTGGAGACGGGGTACAAGTTTGTCTTTGGACATTTTGGGCTTGAGCCGTGGCTGGGATTCACACTTGGAGCCTATGGAGGGTTAAAGTTTGGCGCGACTCTAGGCTTCGCGTGGTAACTGTTTTTGGCAGACTATCTTGTACCAGCAAGACGGTCTGCCGTCCGGCAAGGAGGCATGGTTGGCATGAAAAAGTTTTTTTCCTTTACAGTCGTTTTTCTCGCGGTCTTTGTTGGTGGCATTGCCGCGCAAGCCTCCTTGCCGCTCAAACAAGCGGTACAGCGGGCAGCGGAACACCTTGAGACCCATCTCAAGACCGGCGCGACAGTCGCGGTGATCAGCTTTGCGGCGCCCACCGAGGCTTTTTCCGTGTATGTGCTTGATGAACTGACCGCCGCGCTGGTAAACCGCAAACGGCTCACGGTGCTTGAGCGCACAAACCTTGATGCGGTGAGGCAGGAACAGCGATTTGGGCTTTTGGGTGAAGTGGACGACGAGTCGGCAATACGGATTGGGCATTTCCTGGGCGCGCAGGTTGTTGTTACCGGGCGGCTGAACCGCGCAGGCGGCGCATACCGCATGGTCATTCAGGCTGTCAACGCGGAAACTTCCGCTGTAGAGGCCTCGTATTCCGCTGACCTTGCTGCGGACGATCACCTTGCCCGGCTGCTTGAGGGCGCGGCGCTGGAACCGCCGCCAGCGTCGCCCCGGGAACAGGGACTGGCGGCGTTCTCGGCTGACGAATTCGGCGGCGCGTGGACCGCGACGGTGAGTTACGCGGCAAACGGCGTAACGTACCGGGACGCCTACGCCATTGAGCTATACGAAGACGGCGTGTGCTGGGTTGTTGTCCGGGATGCGGACGGCGCTCTGCAGACCGGTGAGGGCTACTGGTCTGCGGAAGATGGCGTGTTTCACCTTGACTGCGATTTTGGCAGCCCGTCAATACCACGGCTTGACTCAATACGGTGGACGAGCAGGTATGTGCTGCAAAACAGCAGCCGCCGCTTGCGGATAAACGTAAAACCCGCGCCGAATGTTTCTGGCGTTGCCGGGGTAACGCTTAACAAGGGGAAGTGAGGATAACACTATGAAAAAACCTGTTTTTTGTCTGGTTTTTGGGTTTTTGGCGGCTGCGTGCTTTTCTCAAAAGGCGATTCTCATCGTTCCGCCCTTTGAGAACCGGGGTTCTAATCTGGATGCCGCGTCATTGGAAAATATGCAGGATTACCTCATCAACGCATTTATCAATGACGGGCGTTTTCAGGTTCCAGACAGGAACGCTTTGTCCCTTATGACAAAAGAACACGAGTTTCAGTTAAGTGACTGGTCGGACGATAACAAGAGCGCCTCGATGGGCAAGATGTTGAACGCGGACTACATCGTGCGGGTCATAGTCATGTATGACGGGGTTGCCAACATCCTCACCGCGAGGATTCTTGATGTGAATACTGCCGGCGGACTGTCCGCCGGGGAAATGGAGTTTACGAATCAAAGAGACGCCCGCTTCAAAATGGACGATTTTGTTGTTGATATACTCAAGCGCATCGGCAGAGGGGCTGTGTCAACAAGCCGTACCGCCAATATTTCTATCGAGATAAGCACGAAAGCGGGAGGCATACTCTATTTTCAGGGCAGCGAGACGGCAACGCTTTGGGATAACGATACCTATACCATTCCCATTGACCAGCCCGGCACGTATTCTGTCAAAATGGTTTTCGGCAACGGCGGAGTGGCGGAGCGCTCGGTGGTCATTGCCTCCCGCGGAGTAACGAGGGTTGACTTTACCTATTATGTAGGGGCTGTTGGTCCCGCGGGCGGCGTCATATTCTATGATAAGGGCAACACCATAGGCGGGTGGCAGTTCCTTGAAGCGGCGCCCGCGTCAACGGAGTTTGTTGCGCCGTGGGGAGCATATCTAAAAACTATAAACAACACAGAAACCGCAATCGGCACGGGAAAGCGAAACACAGACCTCATCGTATTCTTCTTGCGCCGGATAGGGGAGAGCGGCAAGGCGGCTCAATTATGTGATGATCTTGTCTATGGGGGTTATAGCGACTGGTTTCTGCCCAGCAGGGATGAACTTGACGCCATGTACAAGAATCTTAAGCTAAAGGGATGGGATAATTTTGGCTCAGGCTGGTATTGGTCGTCATCAGAGACTGACAGAGGTTATGCTATAGAACAGCAGTTCAGTGATGGCAAACAGGGTATCTATCTAAAAGATTTCTCAAGTAGCGTGAGGGCGATTCGGGCTTTCTAATTTTCCTGATAACTAAGCAAAAAATCTTTTACTTTAATAAACTTGTGGCAAACTCGCTTGACATGTTTAGCGTAAAGATTAGAATGGTTTTATGCTTGTGAAATCGGCAAGTAACAAGACAGCTTATATGCTCCCGGCTCCCGGCTCCCGGCTCCCGGCTCCCGGCTCCCGGCTCCCG
>JAITFA010000170.1 GCA_031281685.1 Treponema sp.
AGGCGAGACCCAGTGCCTCAGTAACGCAGTTCATGGAGTTAGCGGTAAACATGCCGGAACAGGACCCACAGCCCGGACAGGCCGCCGCCTCCAGCTCGGCAAGCTCGGTCTCGCTCATCTTGCCCGCGCCCACCTCGCCTACCGCCTCGAACATCGAGGTAAGGGTAAGCGGCTTGCCGTTTTTGCGTCCAGCCAGCATGGGACCACCCGACACAAACACCGACGGCAGGTTAAGCCGTGCCGCAGCCATAAGCATACCCGGCACAATCTTGTCGCAGTTGGGGATAAAGATGAGCGCGTCAAATCCGTGCGCCATAACCATACACTCAATGGAATCCGCGATGAGTTCCCGCGTAACCAATGAATAGCGCATACCCTCATGCCCCATGGCAATGCCGTCACATACCCCAATGACCGGAAAGCGCGCCGGTGCCCCGCCAGCCATGCGCACGCCATCAGCGGCAGCCTTCGCTATATTACCCAAGTGGATATGCCCGGGCACAATTTCACTTTCCGCAACCACAATGCCGATAAGCGGACGATCCAGCTCTTCCTCAATAAAGCCCAATGCTTTGAACAGGGAGCGGTGCGGTGCGCGTGCCACACCTTTTTTTACCATATCACTTCGCATGTTCACTCCTCATCTATGTTATCATCTTACCAAAAGCGCCGTAAAGCCCCTGTCTTTAAACATGGGCTGATTGCTCGGCTTGCTCTATAACACCATGAGAAAGACGCAATGAGCAAGGGGTGATGTCCGCCTCATGTCAGACTCCTTCCAGCGCGTCAAGCAGCCGGGTTAGCGTGCCTTGAAAAGAAAAAATACCGCGTGAGAACCGCGTGATCTGTGGTTTTTCCCGGCAATTCAAGGCATCAGTCTTTGCTGTGTCTGACCTCTTTTACCCAGCGACCTTTCCGGCGCCTGGAAAGCATAGCTCCAGCATAGCCGCCCGTGGTATATCGACTACATCCGTCCTTCCCTTTCACAAATTTATAAAATATACTTGACAAATAAAAATTCTTTCCACCATACTACAATAATGTTCAAACGAGAAAATATTGTATGACACGCCGTTTTTCTCTGTATCAAACTATTGTCTGGCTTGGTTTGAAAAGCAAACTTACTTATAGGCTGAGTTCTTTCCTCGACATGACCGGCAGGCTTATCGAGTTTCTGGGCTGGATATTGATCTGGAAGGCGCTGCTCGGCGCCGGTACTCGTTTCGGTACTTCTATGGAGGAAATGACTACTTACCTAATTATAACGCGGCTTGTGATTACGCTTACGGCGTCCACCGCTGGCAATGAGATTTCCCGCAAGATTCGGGATGGGTCTATCGCAATGGACTTTATCCGGCCTCTGAACTTTAAGGGCTTTCTGTTCTGTAATGATATTGGGAATAATCTGTTTAAGGCTTTCGCGGTGTTCTTGCCGATTGGCGTTATCACCGCGCTTGGTTTTGGGTTTCTGCCTCCGCAAAGTCCGGCGCATTTCCTGTCGTTTCTCTCCGCGCTTCTTCTCGGCGCGGTCTTGCAGTTTTATTACGACTACCTTTTAGGGCTGCTCAGTTTCTGGCTTCTGCAAAATCCTTTTCTAAACTGGCATTTCAGAAATGTGGCGAATCTCTTCGCGGGGCAATTCATGCCTATCTGGTTGTATCCCGCCGGTCTCGCGGCGGTAACGCTTTTCTTGCCTTTCCGTTATTTCACCTACGAGCCGATTGCCTTGTATTTGGGTAAAAGTCCGCTTGCGGAACTGCCGCGTATCTTGCTGACACAGGTTATATGGCTCGCGGTTTTATACCTTATAGAGCGGCTTGTCTGGCGCTCCGCCCGCCGTAAACTGATTATACAGGGAGGCTGATGATGAGACGAATTATCGGTATTTTCTGGATTTTTATGAAAACCCGGATAAAGGGCAACATTCAGTACCGGGGCGCGTTTTGGATAGATAGTATTACCTTTGTCTTGGGCTATGGAACTCAAGCCGCGCTGATGTTTCTTATGGTATCGCGGTTTGACACTATAAATGGCTGGAAGCCTTTTGAGGTAATGACGCTTTACGCATATATTCTCGCGTCATACACGCTCTCCAATTCTTTCCTGGGCGGGGTTATGCATAAGCTCTCAGATAATATACGGAATGGCGATTTTGACCAGACATTGACTAAGCCTCTGCACCCGCTAGTCTATGAAATGGCTTATTCATTTTCGGATTATTATTTCCTGCACTTTTTTTTGTCTGTAGCGATGATATTCTTCTGCGTGGCAAACTTGGGCATTACTGTTACGGCGGTCAAGATTCTGGTTCTCGCCGTGTCGATACTGGGCGGGGCTTTTGTTCAGGGAGGCATCCAAATCCTTTTTTCAGCCATATCTTTTTGGGTATTTAATAATCCTTTGAATGGTATCTATAATCATATCCGCCCTATGGCTGAATACCCTACGTCGGTGTTTCCCCGTTGGGTTCAAGTTGTATATAGTTGTGTCCTGCCTTTGTCCTTTGACGCGTTTTACCCTGCTCAAAACTTACTTGATAAAGAAGATTTCCTTTTTTTCCCGCGCATAGCGCAGTATCTTAGTTTGCCTGTTGGGTTGGTGTTTTTCTTTCTTACCTTTATATTTTGGACGTTTGCCATGAAATACTATAAGAGTTCTGGGTCATAACATGATGATAGAAGCAACTAATCTCACCAAAGATTTTAAGATTCCTATTGTTAAAGACGGCTTTATGAACAAGGTGAAGTCTTTGTTTGCGCGGGATTATATCATTAAGCACGCGGTAGACAATATCTCGTTTCATATTGATGAAGGCGAGCTGGTGGGATATGTGGGTCCAAATGGCGCTGGAAAGTCTACCACTATAAAAATGCTTTCCGGCATACTGAGTCCCACGTCCGGCAGTATTCTAGTGGATGGTATTATTCCCTATGAAAACCGGACGGCCAATGCCATGAAAATAGGCGTGGTATTTGGTCAGCGGTCCCAGCTTTACTGGGACCTTCCTATGAAAGACACGTTTCTGCTGCACAAGAAGATGTATGAGATTGAAGACGGGAAGTTCAAGCGGAACGTAAAACTGTTTATCGATATAATGCAGATGGAAAAGTTTGTTGACCAGCCGATACGACAGCTTAGTTTGGGACAGAAAATGCGGGCAAACATCGCTCTTTCACTGCTCCATGAGCCAAAAATTGTGTATCTGGACGAGCCTACTATTGGATTGGACATTGTGGCGAAGAACCGCATAAGAGAATGTATCCGTGAGATAAACCGTCAGAGTCACACTACATTTATTCTTACTTCTCATGATATGGATGACATTGAGCAGGTCTGTAACCGTCTTATTATGATCAATCACGGCGTGATATGTTACAATGGCGCGTTAAGTGATTTTACTAATGAGTTTGGCGATTCCTATCGAATTGTGGCGCGGCTTGGGAGCGCCTCTGTCGTGGAACATGCCTGTATGACGGTAGAAGTGCATGACGAGTTTGTCTATACGATTTCATGCAAAAAGACGCTGGTGCCAGTAGCTGAGGCTGTTTCATGGTTGACTTCCCATTATGACGTACGGGAGATTAGTATTCAGGAAAGTGATGTGGAAAGTATCCTGCGCGATCTTTATGAAAGGAGCGAGTGTTCCCTATAGTAAGTATTCTTTATCCTGAGCGGCTTATTCTGATTGACAAGGGTTTGTATCCGCGAGTTTCACTAGCAAAACCGCCGCCAACTCAAGCAGTTTCTCTTCCCGTGCGGGAATCCAGTCCATCCATTTAGCCGTATAAACCTCCCCTTTGCTAATATATGCGTCAATATAAGTAATATATGCGCATTTCTTGTTTATATTGACGCATTTTATAACAGCAAATGCGCGTTCTCACTCGAAAATGCGCATTTACAAACTATATATGCGCATAAACTAACTAAAAATGCGCATAGATTAACTATTCATGCGCATATATCAACAATATATGCGCAAATCCTGTTGACATATACGCATATCCTGAACATTTATGCGTCATTATAGAACAGAAAGGCGCATTGATTAATAAGTAAAACCAGCGTCATACGGTGTCTGACACCATTAGCAGCGGCAAACTGTTACTGAGGGCGGACTTCTTCGCTAGTCCCGGTTTCCCCTAAGACTGAGCGCGAGTTCTTTCCAGACCAGCTTGTCCTTTTGGGAAAGTTTGGCAAAGTCTTCCTGCCTGCCGTAAGCGGAAAGCTCAATAAACTGACTGGTGCGCGTGAACAGAGTCTCGAATTTGTGGTTGTGGAACTCGGTGAGCCACGCTGGAATACGCTTGGCAAGGGAGATGAGACGCGCATAATGCGGGACGCAGAGGCCGTCAGAAGCGGTGAAGTATGCCTGCACTTCCCGCCCGTTTTCGTCACGGTCGGACTGGATAAGAAACGTGAGATATTCCGTTTCGATGCTGTCCTGCTCCACGCATACAGGACAGCGCTCGACGGGACGCCAGGGTTTGCGTTTCTTGAAGGAGATGAGCCGGTCTTCAAGAATGTCCCGCCCCAGAATGGCAACGGCAAGTCCGTCCCGAAAGGATTCAAGACCCCGCGAATGAAACGCGCAGAAGCCGCCTGCCAGCCGATACGCTTTGCGGAAACTCCGGTCTGAGACATGCTCAAAGAGCGTGTTGTCGATATACTGTTCTGCCCGCCGCGATACAATACGGCAGAGCGGACAGCCCGGTTCAGCGCAGGCGTCCCGCAGTTCAAAGAAGTTGATATGTTTAGCAACCGCCATTATGATTTGACCTCCACACTGCCGCTGCTATGGCCAATGAAAACCGTGGGGCGCAGTTTCGTGAAAAAGCCGTTCTCCACAACTCCGGCAATCAGCTTGAGTTTCTCCTCAAAGGCGCGGGGGTCAACCGGCGTCTTGAAACGAATGTCCAGCAGGAGATTTCCGTGTTCCGTGATGATTGGACCTGCCTTGCCCACCGCGTTTCTCAGCGTAACCAGAGCGCCCAGCCGTTCAAGGGATTGGCAGATGGGAATCCTTGCCTCAGCGATGATTTCAAGCGGAACCGCGAAACGCAGCCCCAGGTTATCCACGCGCTTGGACTCGTCGATTACAATGGCGTAGGCGTCTGAACTGTACGCTACGATTTTTTCCAGAAGTAGTGCGCCGCCGCCGCCCTTCACACAGAGGTTTTCGTTGTCAACCTCGTCCGCGCCGTCAATCGTGAGGTCGAGTCGTCCCGCGATTTCAGGCGAATTGAGCGAATACAGGGGAATCCCCAGTTCCTCACAGGCGATCATGGTCTGGAAGCTGGTGGGAACCACGCGGATATTCCGCAAAGCCCCCTGTTTCAGCAAGGCTCCCACATGATAGACCGCGTGAATGGCTGTGGAACCGGTTCCCAGCCCCAGCTTCATGTTGCTCTTTACCATCGCTTCAACTACCGCCTTGCCGGTAAGCGCCTTAATTTCTGACTGTTCCATATTTCCTTATAATACCTTGGTTAGAATTCTTGGTTAAAATTTTATACGAGACATGAGATGGTAGGGGAAGTCCACACCCAAAAAATGACTGTACTGCAACTGAGCCTGTCTCATGAGCATATCGAAGCCATTGAGTACACGACAGCCCGCTTCTGAAGCGCGTTTTAACAAAAGGGTGCGTTCAGGCTTGTAGACCAAGTCCATAACCACCTCGAAGCCGCTGAACCGGTAAAGCTCAAGCGGATCATGCTCTTCATAGCCGATCATACCGACTGAAGTGGTCTGGATGATGATATCCGCGTATTTTTTTATGAGGTCAATGCCTTTGCTGTCGAGGCGGCGCCACGCGAAGTTGTACTGCTCGGCTAAATCCCGCGCCCTGAGTTCAGTACGATTAAGAATAAGCGCCTTGCCGCCCAGCCTAAATACCTCCGATGCGACTGAACGCGCCGCGCCACCTGCCCCAACAATGGTGATCCGCTTCCCTTTGAAGTTTTTCTTGCCAATGAAGTCCAGCAGTGAGCCTGAAAAACCCGGGGCGTCTGTGTTAAAACCGTCCCAGCCCTCCGGCGAGCGTACGATAGTGTTGCAAGCCCCGATGGATTTTACCTCTTTAGCAGCGGAGGACAGATAGGGTAACACCGCTTCCTTGTGCGGAATCGTTACCGACACGCCTTCTATGCCAAGTTCCCCGGCTAGTTTCAGGAACGCCTCAATAGAATCGGTCTGAAATGGTACATACACTGCGTCGAGGTTTTCAAATTTGAAAGCAGCGTTAAAAAACGGGGGACTCAGGGTGGTTTTCAGGGGGAAGCCTGTAATCCCGAAGATGCGGGTTTGGGGTGTTATGGAACGAAACCTGAAAAGTTCCGCGAGTTCCTGCGGATCGAACTGCCCCGGAGCGGCGATTGGGGAATCAGGCTCGCCCTTTGCCGAGGCATACGATATTTGGGAACCGAACTGTTCCGCAAGTATACGGCTTGGCGCGCCAAACGGACCCATGCATACAATAATCTTGTCCATATCAGCGGTTTGCTTTGCCGCGATAAGTACCTTGAGCATATCTTCAGTGGAATGGGGCGTAACCGCGAGCTTCACCAGCTCGTCACCCACCCGGCGCAGACTCCGTATCTGCGTGACCAAATCCTCGCCAACGCCGTTGATATTATGCTTTGAGCGGATGATTCGCGTACCAAAGGTCCTGACCGCCTCTTCGATGTTTGGCATGTCAAGGCAGTCCTCAAGATCGACAAAGGCAAAGTTATGGCGGCGATCCGTCTGAGCAAAGGCAAGCGCACGGGAGAAGAGACTGATCCGGTTTCCCTCGCCACCCGTGAAGTGGCCGCCGTCCGCCTCACGCCGAATCGTTAGGATAAGCGGCAGTCCGGCCATTGTCGGAAAACGCCTGATGTGCAGGCGCTCGTCAGCCTCAAGGCAATCGACCCGCAGTTCAGCGAGGTCTACATACTTACGATACTTGTCAAGAATTTCCAAATCCCGCGCAAGGGTCTTGCTCGTTAAACAAATGCATAGTTTCGCCATCAGGGTACTCCAAAAGTAAGCTAAAAGTCAGACCTATAGATACGGATCACTGACACCAGTGAATCAGTGAAATCAAGACGCAACACAAGGGGCCAGCCACGGCTTGGCAGCGAATAGAGCGTACAGTTGTCATAGTTCTCCACGGGCCAGCGGAGGGTTGCCGCGCTTGACGAGCGGCTGTCTCCGATCTTAACCCCATAAGCGCTCTGTAGAGAGATTTGCCACACGCGATCCTTGTACACATAGAAGTTAAAGCCGTTGTTATACATGAAGATGACGTCATCCTGCCAATCTTCCAGTCCTCGTTCCGGGTATACAGCCACAGGAACGCCAAAAAGGGAAACTAACTCAGCCAGAGTCATCCCAATGAACGAAGATGGGTCATTAGTATCAATGGTGTTAAACTGAACCCCAGATGCGGTCCATTGCGGCGTGTTTGAACTCTGCGGCGAGAGCGTGGTACACGAGGCAAACGTAAAAAACAAAAGCCATTGGATATGTTGCATAGCTTACTCTAGCCGCAAACAGCGAAAACAACAAGACCGCACGGGGCTTTATACGCGACGCTGGTATTTGATACGATGAGCCATGAAGTTGTTCTGTCTTCTTTGGATACCGCTCTTCTATCTTTTCTGGTCATCGATATCATCGGACGAGGGACTGGGTTCCGGCGGACTCTGGGCATTACTGCTTGGAAGCGTCTACGCAGTAGCGGTATTCTTTTTCGGCCCTTTCATCAGGGAAGAGGGTGGCTTTGGCTATTCCCGCTGGCTCAGTATCAGCGTTGACTTGGTGAGCGTGCCTGCGCTGGCGCCCTTCGTGGTATTCGCGCTGTTTCTGCCGTTCCGCATATGCCGTGACTTCACCCGCTTTACCCTGCTCTGGCTCATTCCCGATATACTGATCAGGATTATCGCATGGAGCGTCCGAAATGATCCCACCCAGCTTATCCTTGTGCCTATACTGCGAACCGCTATTGTTATAGGTATATCCGGCTGTATCCGGCTTGTCATGAGCGGCAAAGTTCTGGGCATAATCATCGCGAGTCTGGGTCTGCTTGCCTTGCCCTTTGGAGCCTCAAGCTGCTACTGGTTCTTCTTTTGCCAGCGCCCGCGTGAAGGTTTTATTCTGCTTGCCATAACCTTGGTTCCTATGTTGCTTCATTGTGCGTTCCAGTTTACAAGCGCGGGACGTGTACAGAAGAGCCTTGCTTAAACATAAGAGGCAGGGAACACCTCCCGCCGGCTTGCCGGTGTTTGTTGGTACGAGACATGAAAAGCAGGATTTTGGGCGGTTGACCTATTGAAAACTGCGTAATCAAGCCAGCGCAACCCGGAAAAAACGCAAGTGAGTGGAAGGACAAACTTGACCGAGGTGTCGAGGGCGTTCAGCATATCAGCTTTGTCGTGCCAGACAGAGAAAAAGCCCAAGTAAAGTTGCAGTCTATCGGCGTGCCGCCGCCCTACCATATTGGCTACTGGCTCGGCGGCACATATTCTTTTACAAACAATGTCCCGCAGCTTGGCGTTGAAGTCAACATCAAAACTGATGACGCATGATCACCCGCTGATCACCCGCGCAAAGGGCGTCCATGCGGAGGGCGTCCCGTTACCGGGCAAGTAGCCGTTCCAGTACCATGTAAAGCGCGGTTCCGCCTAAAATGCTAACAAGGAAGTTCCGTCGCCACAGATGCACAAGGAGAGTGAATACCGACGCCGCCAGTACCGGAATTGCGCCTTCCAGATTCTCTTTTAGCGGAACGGCGATACTGTTTACCGCAAGCACGGTCATGGCCGCCGGGGGAACCGCCTTTTCAACAAGCAAAAAAAAACGGTCGGAGGCTTTTTGTTTTTTTACTTGTCCATCGCCCTCCGCGCCCTCCGCTTCCTTTTTTCGGGATCTCAGAAACAGAAACGGAAAAGCCCGGCAGAGAAAAACCAAGAGGCCTATAGCGGCTGTATAAAACACGGCGGTTTTAATATCCGGCATAAGCTATTCTTCCTCCGGGGAAACAACCTTGCCTCTGGCGCGATCTATGCTTATCTCGACCAGCGCGATTGCCGCCACTAGCGATACAAGCAGCGCGAAACGCTGCGGCAGAAACAGCACCGCAAGAACAGCCGCCCCTGTGGACGCAATAAAGGGAGCGGCTTTCTTTACCTTGAAAATCTGTTCGCACATAAGCACAATAAAAAGCGCGGTAAGCGAAAAGCCTATACCTTCAAAGTTGAAGGGGATAAGGGACCCGGCAATAGC
>JAITFA010000180.1 GCA_031281685.1 Treponema sp.
GGGGAGCAGAGCGCAGACAAGAAAGTCTGTGGGACTAAACGTGTCCCACAGAGCGGATTATACGGCGGACAAGAACAAACGGCGGCGCTAACCCTTAACGCTGCCGGAACTGATCGACATCTGCACCTGTTCCTGCGAAACCGCGTAAACCACTATCCTTGGCAGGATGATGAGCGTGAGCGCGGCAAACATTTTCGTGTAGTCATAGGCATAGGTCTCATTGAAAAAAGCCAGCGCATAGGGCAGGGTTCGGGTTTTGGGAGACGAAGAAAGCAGGGACGCAAAGAAGTATTCGTTCCAGTTGCCCAGAAACATGAGGATACCGGCAGTGGCAAGTCCGTTCTTGGCAAGCGGTATGTGCATCTGCCAAAAGTTGCGAAAGAAGCCCACGCCGTCTATGATAGCCGCCTCAGACATCTCTTTGGGAATCGCGGCAAACGAGGCGCGCATCACAAAAAGGCTCATGGCAATGCCGCCTGAAAGGTACACAAGGGTTATGCCGGCGCGGGTGTCGTAAAGGTTAAGCTGCATGATGAGATGGAAAATCGGCTGCGTTTTGGTATGTCCGGGAACCAGCATGGTAAGGGTGAAAAGGGCAAAGAGCAAGCCTCGCAGGGGAAACTGGTAGCGGGCAAATACATACGCGCCCATCGCGTACATAAAGATTGAGCCAGCCGTGGCAATCGAGGAAATGATCACCGAGTTAAGCGCGAATTGCAGGAAGTTGTTGCCCTGAATAACCGAGAGGTACGGGGTGAAATCAAGTCCTGTGGGGAGCGCAAAGGGTTTGGTCAATATCTCCCCATTGGTTTTGAACGAGGACATCACCACCCAGATTAAAGGACCGATGGAGACCAGTACGACAAAGGCGAATAAGAGGTAGATCAAGAGCAGCGTTGCCGTCTGCCCCAGCCGATAACTTGTTTTCTTTTGCTCAAAAGTGTTTAGCGTGTTCATACTATCTCCTATACTACCGGCTCGTTCATGTGGAACACCTTGTTTGCCATGAACATAACGAAAGCGCCCAGTATCAGCATGATCATGCCCGTAGCGTTAGCCAGACCATAGTTGTTGTCAGTGATGTTGCGTACCAGAATCAAGGACAAGCTCATCGTGTCATCACCCGGACCGCCGCGGCTTGTCAGGGCGATGGATTCATACATGCCGATACGCGAGGTTACGCCCATGATAACGCTGGTTCCGATGGAAAACCGGCAGAGCGGGAGATCGATGCGGGTCATGATCTGGAAGCCGGAAGCGCCGTCTATGATGGCAGCTTCGTGTATATCGCTGGATATGGCCATGAGATCGGCGAGTACCACTAGGCTGATCACCACTGCGTAGAATAGCCATGTGAAGGTAATAGCCCAGAACGACGCCGGACTTTCGTAGAACCAGTTTACGCTGAAATTGGGGGAAACGATCCGGATCAGGGAATTGAGCAGTCCAAACTCATTGTTAAAGATAAAACGGTATATCATTGCCCAAGCCGCGCCGGAAATGACATTGGGAATCATGAACACGGTGCGCACGAACTTCCAGCCCGGCGGGGCTTTGAAGAAAGCCAGCGCCACAAGGATACCGAAGAGCGTGTGGAACACTGCCGCCAGCAATGACCATAGCCCCATGTTGCGTAACGAAGCCGCGAAACTTTTCAGCCGAAACAGGCGCAGGTAATTGTTCAAGCCCGCCCACTCAGGCGAGCTAAAGCCGTTCCAGCGCGTGAAACTGGTATAGATAACGGTGATGATGGGCCATAGATAGAACAGCGCGAACATCAACAGCGTTGGGAGCAGAAATGCGTATATACAGGGAAGATACCTGCGTTCAAGACGGCTCATAGCCATGATAAGCTCCTGCTTGTACAAAGCGGATTGACCGCCCCTGTTCCAAAAGCGAAGTTTTGGAACAGGTTCAGATTACAGCTCGATTTCAGCCGCTCTGTCGGTGAGTTCCTTACAGAACTGTTCTGGGCTAAGACGACCGCTGATGAGATCAGGCAAGAGGCGGGGGAATTCGCTCTGGGATATTGAGTTAGGCACGGCGCTTTCAAAGGAATCGCAGAGTATGGTTTTTGCGTTAACCGCGCCGTCGTACTCGCTGAGAAGGCGGTTCTGGGCGCGCTTGGCGATGAAGTCGGCGCTGGGCGCCATACGAGGCACAGACCCCCCCTCGCTCAGCATAAAGGCTTCCAGTTCTTCCGGCGAATAGATGAATTCGAGGAAAGCCTTGGCTAGTTCTTGTTCCTGCGGTGTGGCGGTGCTGGGTATCCAATAGCTATACCCAATACCAGTTCCGCCAATGCCGACGTTGCCGGGCAATACATCGGCGCGGACATCAGCGCCGTTGAAGCCGTTTGACCACTTGCCGCTCTGCTCTGGCGCGAAGTCGCCGACCATCCAACTGCCGTTGGCGATGAGCGCGGCGCGCATGGACATGAAGGCGTTGGCAGCGTCGGCATAGGCTGCGCCCAAAGTGTTTGCTGAGGCGTATTGGCTCAGAAGCGTCTGTAACTGTCTGGCGGCGTTAATGAAAATCGGGTTGTTGTAGTCAGTGATTTTTCTGGTAATGGAACTTGCCATGAGTTCCGGGCCGCCCGGCTGTACGGCGATGAGCGATGAGAATACAAGCATGGTTGTCCAAGCGTTCTCGCTCGTCATAAAGGCAATCTTGTTATCGCCCAGTTCAGCGATAACCTGATCCCAGGTCATGTCGGCGAAGGAGCGGGACGGCTGATACAGTTTGGGGTTGTAGTAGATTCCAACAGGCCGAACAACCGGCGAGGGAATTGAGAAGAGCTTGCCGTTTTTGGTGTTGTAGTCAAGCGCGGCGGGAATGAGTCGCGCCTTGAGCTCAGGCTTACTGTCAAGCCAGGGCTTGAGATCGACAAAGCGGTTCCCCGGAATGATGTACTGCTCAATCCATGCTTGGTTACCACCCTCAACCAGCGCCGGAAGTTTGTTCTGCTGGCTGAGTTGTTGCATCTTCTCGGCGTACATGTCCTGTACGATCTCTTCGATGACCAGCTTGTACTTGCCCGCATACTTGGCGTTAAAGCGCTCTACCTGCGGCAGAAAGAAGAGTGCGCCGACATTCTGTCCTGTCTTGTAGGACGGAATGCTTACCTGAATGACCCCACCGCTGGTAGCGGTGGACTGCTGGCTCTGATTACCTGAGGCAAATACCATGCCACAGGTCAGCGCGAAAGAAATAATAATGAACGAAATCTTTTTCATACGTTCCTCCGAAAACAATACTAACATAAAATGTTCGTTTGTCAATAAATTTTTCAGTAATTCAACGAAACTTTGTTGAAACTTATTTCATGTCGTTTTATCATAGAGTTTATATGGATACAACAAGTCTGCGTGTTTCGCGCCACACTACCTTCCCTCTTTATGTCTGTGCCAGTGAGCGTATCAAACTCATCGGGACGACGGATGGTCGCTTCCCCGACTTCGGTCATCACCTTGAGAAAGAGATGGGCGGCTTATGGCTGCACCCGATCAAGCTGCTGGATGGCTTCTGGCTCAGGCTCAAAGACATTGACGCTGCTAATGTCGATGTCTGGACCATCGCCGACAGCTTTGAGAACCGGGCCGAAGGTAATGTCTTCTTTTATGACAGCAATCTTGGCCACACTCCGATCCGCCTCACCCGTTCCCAAATCGCGCCGGAAATGACGACAGGCGATAATGGCGCGGGAATCATCGTTGACTACGAGGTGTTTAACTCATCCGCTGAAACGCGGCGGCTGGAACTGGAGTTTCTGGCAAAAACCGATCTTCGTCCGGTCTGGTTCTCTGACGAACACGGCATTGCGGATGAGCTTGATGCGGGAGCATGGCTCCCCGACGAAAAGCTCTTTCTGGCAAAAGACACGGGCCACGAATGGTATGCCGCTATAGGCTCGGTTCCCGCGCCGGAACAGGTGGAGCAAGGTATCGGCCACGGCCCGGAAAACACCGCTGGTCAGGGCGTTGGCGTCAGCTTTTTTTACACGCTGTCGTTGCGGAGCGGTGAACGCCGGATTCTGCGCTTCATCATCGCTGGCTCCTGCGTGTCCCGCGCCGGCTGCCTCGACGCCTATCACAGCCTGCTTGCGCCCCGCGATTTTTGGGCTGAGAAGCAGGCGCGTTACGCCGCGCTCCTCAATAGAAGCCGCCTTACTATAGAAGATAAAAAATTTGAAACCATCTTTAACTGGATTAAGGTCAATACCGACTGGCTCATCATGGATACGGTGAACGGTCGCGCTCTGGCAGCAGGTCTGCCTGAATACCCCTGGTGGTTTGCTTGCGACAATACCTACTCTTTGCAAGGGGTACTGGCAATGGGTCATTACGAGCTTTGCCGTGACACCTTGCGTTTGTTGCTGGATAGCTCAGAAAAGTTTAATGGCAATGGACGCATACCCCATGAGGTAACAACTATGGGGCTTTGTGCGCATCCGGGAAATACGCAGGAAACCGCGCACTTTATCAGCATGGTCTGGCTTTACTACGAGTGGACCGGCGACCGCGACTTTCTCGACCTTGCCTTTCCAGTTCTGCAAAAAAGCGTGGCATGGCTGCGCGACCAGGATGATGACAATGACGGCTTTCCCAGCGGCTACGGTATACTGGAGATTCCGGGGCTGAACTCCGAGATGCTTGATACTGCGGTGTATACCGCGCAGGCATATAATTGCTTTGCCGCTCTATGCCAACTCAAAGGGCTGGACGCGCAGGCGGACGAGTATCAGGCGCTTTCGGAACGCACGGTCGCGGCTATTAACACCGTGCTATGGGACGAGGAAGCCGGTCTATACTGCGATGCCTGTACCAGTTCAGCGGACGTGCGTTCCCATTACGACGCGATTCTTGGCCAGCGCTACGGAGCTGGTGCTGATAAAGGCCGGCGGATTCTTGACGAGGCCCTGACAAAGAAAGAAAAGCTACCGCCTGAAGCTGAAAGCGGGTGCTTACTCAACTATGGCTGGATTATCAGCACGCCTATGGAAACCGGCATTGCGCCGCGGGAAAAGGCGCTTCGTGCGCTGGAACAGATGCACAGCGGACGCTTCATTGGCGAGTACGGCATGTACCTGAGCGGCATATTTCAGGACGCGATCATGACCATCAATACAGGCGTTATGGCAGTGGCGCAGGCGCGTTATGGCTTCGCGGATCGTGCGCTTGCTCTGCTTGAAAAAATGTTTGCCTGTTTTGGCCGCGCCACTCCGGGCTGTATCTCAGAAATGCTCCCGGACTACGGCTGTTTCGCGCAGGCGTGGACCATCTACGCGGCGCAGGTTCCTGTCACGCGCTACTTTTTCGGCATACAGCCCAGCGCGTCTCAAAACCGCCTTCGCGTCGCGCCCTGTATGCCCAGCGCCTGGCCATTCGCCAAACTGCGGCGGCTGCGGATTCTGGACGGCGAACTTTCGCTGTGCTACCAACGGAACAGTGAAGGTTGTCTCTGGCGGCTTGAGTACACGGGGAGCGCGTCTGTGGTATTTGTGGTTCCTGAAGGTTATGATGACCATGACCACGAAATTATGATGAACAACGGACAGCTTGATGTACCATTGAGGCGTAAACATGATTAGACCCACAATACGGCAGATCGCTGAGGCGCTCTCGGTTTCTCAAGCCACTGTCTCAAAGGCGCTTGCCGATAAACCCGAGGTAAGCGAGGAAACCCGCGCTCGCGTCCTCGCCTGTGCCAGAGACCTTGGCTATATCCATACACAATACGGAGGCGCGCCAAACGGAGAACGCCGTGTGGCGATTTTTATTCAGGACAGAATCAAAAATGAGAACGAGCAGACCTTCTATTACGATGTCCTCATGGGTTTCAAACAATACGCTACCTTGAAACACTTTGAGATAATCATATTGACCACCACCAGCGCCGAGCAGGAACAGGTATCCTACGACGCCTGCCTCACGGCAAAGCGCATCTCAGGCGCGTTTGTTATGGGTATGAAAACCACTGACCCGTACATTGCCCAGCTTGGAGCCACTAGTATACCCACGGTTACGCTTGACTTTTCTGTAAATAACCCCTGTGTAGGCAGAGTGGGTGTGGATAACTACACCGGGGCGCGTCTGGCTGTTGAACATCTCATTGATTTGGGGCATCGGAACATCGGTTTCCTCAATGGTCATCCCTTTGCCCAAGTGTCTGAGGAACGTCTTGCCGGCTATGTTGCCGCGCTCTGTAGCCGCAAGCGCGGCTTTCAGCCGGGTTTTGAGACGCGCTTTGTTTTTGAGGGCGACTTTTCCGAGCAAAGCGGCGCGGCAGGCGCTGACTATTTTGCGGAAGCTGGCATTACCGCACTGTTCTGCGCGAGTGATCTCATGGCAATGGGCGCGGTGCGCCGTTTTCAGGAAAAGGGCATAGCCGTACCCGCTGACATTTCCATTGTGGGCTTTGACAATATGCCGTTTACCGCCTATTGTACGCCCCGCATTACCACCGTCGCCCAGGATCGCCAGCAGCTTGGACAGGTGGCTTGCGCCTTGCTCTACAGCCTCCTCGATAACGCGCCGCTTAAACACTGCCTGCTCCAGCCGTCACTCGTTATCCGCGAATCAACAACAGTGGTCAGCAGTGAGGTTCCAAAAACTAAAAACATACTGAAGTAGCGTTTCCTACAGGCATCGGCGTCTTTGGCTCTTATCGCGTCAAGCAGTTTTCAGCGTATGTTTTCGCCGGACTGTTGTCCGCTTGTCTTCTTGAAATAGCCTTGCCTTCGCTTTTGTAACTTTTAAGAAAGAGATCAAGTTCTCTTGGAAAAGAGATCAAGTTCTCTTTGGAAAGAGATCAAGTCCTTTTTGGAAAGAGATGCGGTACTCGTGGAAAAAAGATCAAGGAGTCTCAGGCAAGATTGGGAGACGAAGAAAGCAGGGACGCGAAGAAGTATTCGTTCCAGTGCCTGATAGATTTGTACTTAATATCCTTTCCCAGACTTCCGATGTTTGAATAGAACAGAGAATATACATCTATCTGTAAAGGCGCTGTTTAGTCAAAGGGGATTAAAGTTTTGAATATAGATAATAGCTTTTCCAAAACGATTGATTTGGTTCATCGCGCTATGGATGCCCGTTCCATGCGCCAAGACATTATCGCCAACAACCTTGCCAACGCTGAGGTGCCGGGATTCAAACGTTCCGACCTGAGCTTTGAAAGCGAGCTGAAACGGGCGCTGGAATCTGGGCAACAAAAGCCTACGCTGGAACTCACGCTTACGAACCCGGGCCATATTGCTAACCGGCAGGAGCGGGACTACCGCGACGTTACGCCGAGGCAGACGCTGGACTTTACCAGTTCTTCCCAGAACAATGGAAACAATGTGGATATGGAGCAGGAGGTTATGAGTTATGTACAGAACCTGCTGATGTATAGTCTGCTGGCTCAGGCCGAAACCTTTGAGTTCAGTCAGATCAACACTGTGTTACGAGGTTAATAAACTATGGGAATCTTAAATTCGATAAGTATCGCGGCTACAGGCATGAGCGCCCAGAGGCTTCGTTCAGACGTGATCGCGGACAACATCGCCAATGTCTCAACCACTCGCACGCCGGAAGGCGGTCCATATCGGAGAAGCCGCGTAGTTCTGGAAACCATAGCCGAGGGACCGTCGTGGAGATCGCCGTTTCTGCCGGATATGCTGGACAGCGGCCCGGGTCAGGGTGTCAGAGTCGTGGGCATAGAAAAAGACGTTGCCACTGAAAACCGGCTTGTCTATGATCCAACCCATCCAGACGCCATCACTTCCGGTCCGAATGAAGGCTATGTTGAGATGCCTAATGTGGATATTGTTACTGAAATGACCGACATGATCGCCGCGTCGCGGGCTTATGAAGCCAACGCTTCGATTATTGACGGCGCTAAAACTATGTTCCAGCGTGCGCTGGACATTGGAGGGAGGTAAGCCGGCGACCCAATCCTGAAGGATTGGGCTTGCCGGAGTGATTCGGTAAGCCCGTGCTGACTACCCTCAGTGAAGCCGTGAGGCTGAACTACGTTAAGGTGGAATAATCGGCTGACAGCAATGTTAGCCGGACTTATCCCGTGAGGGATAAGAAAAAGCGGACAAATAAGCTATTTTTACAAGGAGGTCTGCCGAGCGGCGGACGGCGTTTCAGCCCGTAGGTTTTAGGTCGCAGTCTAAAGACTTGGGTTTCCACGCCGTGATTTTTATGACACTTTCTAATCTGGCGGCAAGTTCCAGCCTGCCCATGATGATAAGCGATCCCAGACATATGACGGGGTCCATTCCGAGCGGCGCGAACATCGCTGATTTGACCCAGCAGATTGGCGCGGAGTCAGTGTTGCAGAGCGACAACTTTGCGGACGCGATGCTTCGAGCGCTGGATAAGGTTTCCGGCGACCAGCAGAAAGCTGAAAGCCTGATACAGACCGCGATCATTGACCCTGACGCGGTGGATATCCATGACATTACGATTGCTCAAGCCGAGGCGAGCATGTCTCTGAATATTGCGCGAACCGTGCTTAATCGTTTAGTACAGGACTGGAAGGATATTATCAATACCCGGTAGGCTTGGTATAATCAAACAAAAAACAAAACCGGGGAGGGGTTTATGGGTGAGTGGTTTAGGAAGGTTTTAGAGCAGATAAAGAATCTGTGGGGCAAGTGGAGCCTTTTGCAAAAGCTGATTCTGCTGGGCATCTGCGTGGCGGCGATTGCGGGCGTAGTAGTGCTATTTTCAGTGTCAGCTTCACCTACGATGGTGCCGGTTATCGATACGCCTATCGTTGACCTTGATATGCGGGATCGCATGGTAACGCGGATCAACGCCGAGGGGGTGCGGGCGAGTATCTCGCCTGCGGGTGTGGTTATGGTAGGCGATGAGGAAACCGCCCGCAGAATGAGGGCGATTCTTATTCGTGAAGACCTGGTTCCCAACGGCACTGACCCATGGGCTATCTTCGACGTTACGCGCTGGACCATTACCGATATGGAACGGAATGTGAATCTCCAGCGGGCTATTACCAGCATGGTTACTGAGCATGTGAAGTCGCTCAATGAAGTTGATGACGTCAATGTTACGATTGCCTTCCCGAAAGACGCGCTGTTTGTCTCTGAACAGAGTCCTGTTAGCGCGAGTGTTATCATTACCCCGCGACCGGGCAGTGATATTACCGAGAACCCCAAGAAAATTGAGGGCATACAGAAACTACTCAAGTTCGCCGTGACTGGTCTCAAGGACGAAAACATCGTTATCACGGACCGGAGCGGTATGGTGCTGAACGACTTTGCGGGCATGGCTGATTCCGAGCGGCTGAAGACCATTCAGCAGGGCAACAAGCTCATTCAGCAGTTGGAAGCCCAGTACCGCGCAAGGGTGCTTACCGCGTTACAGCAGACCTTTACCGCTGATCGCGTACGCGACCTTAACCTCAAGATTGATATGGACCTTTCCAAGAAAGTGGTCAACACCGAGGAATTCCTGCCTTTTACCATAAAACCTCGAACCCCGGGTTCTTCCTATGACGATTCCGAGATAGCTGAATCCGTGATTCGTTCCCAGACCTCGACCAAAACAACCTACACAGGCACAGGCTATACCCCTGAAGGTCCCGCTGGTGTTGAGGGTCAGACCGCGCCCGCGTACCGTGATATGTCCAACATCTACGGCACGGTAACGCAGGAAAACGTTACTACTAACAATGAGATTAACAAAAGCATTACCCAGGAAGAGAAGAGTCCGAGTATCGACCGCATTACGGTTTCGGTAAACATCGACGGAACTTGGGTTGTAAAGAGAGACGAGAAGGGGAAGCCCATTGTTAGTAACGGCGCAACCGAGCGGGAATACACGCCAATATCAGCGGAAGACCTGCGGTCAACCCAGTCTCTGATACAGAACGCTATTGGCTACAATGCTTCGCGTGGCGACTCTGTTACGGTAACGAACATTCCTTTTGACCGCACACAGGAATTTGCCGTGGCTGACACCAGCCTTAGCGAGCAACAACGTATTAGATTGATGCTGCTACTCATTGGCGGCGGCGTGGCGTTCTTAATCCTTGCCTTTATCGCGTTTAAGGCTATATCACGCGAGATCGAGCGGCGCAAACGTCTGGCGGAAGACGAGCGAGCGCAGCGGGAAGCGGCTATACGGGAAAGCGCGATCATGCAGGCCGAGGAAGAAGGCGCGGCGGTATCTATGTCTGTCGAAGAGCGGACGCGGATGGAACTTCAGGAAAGTATCGCCAATATGTCAAAGGATCACCCTGAAGATGTGGCGCAACTCATCAGAACGTGGTTGTTAGAAGAGTAGGAGGAGAACAAAATGGCAAAAGCGCAACAAACTGGGGTTAAGAAGAAAGACCCTAGTGATGTCAACGGCAGGCAGAAAGCGGCTGTGTTTCTCGTGTCCATTGGCTCTGAAATCTCTTCGGAGATTTTTAAGTACCTGCGCGAAGACGAGATTGAGACCCTCACGTTTGAGATAGCTCGTCTTGAAACAGTTGAGCCAGCCCAGAAGGACGCCATACTCACCGAATTTCAGGAACTCATGCAGGCCAATCAGTTCATCTCCATGGGCGGCATTGACTATGCGCGGGAACTGTTGGAAAAGTCTGTCGGCAGTCAGAAGGCTGTTGACATCATCAACCGGCTCACCTCCAGCCTACAGGTTCGTCCCTTTGACTTTATCCGCCGTACTGATCCGGCGCACCTCCTGAACTTTATCCAGCAGGAACATCCCCAGACCATTGCCCTGATTCTTGCCTATCTCGAACCGAACAAAGCGTCGGTCATCATCCAGAATCTGCCCCAGGAGGTGCAGAGCGATGTTGCGCGTCGTATCGCCACGATGGACCGTACCAGCCCTGAAGTTTTGCGGGAAGTGGAGCGGGTGCTTGAAAAGAAGCTGTCCACCCTGTCGAGTGAGGATTACACCGCTGCCGGTGGCGTTGAAAGTGTTGTTGAAATCCTCAACATGGTTGATCGCGCCTCTGAGAAGCAGATTATGGAAGTGCTGGAAGGCGACGATCCTGAACTTGCCGAAGAAATCAAGAAACGTATGTTCGTATTTGAAGACATTGTTATGCTTGACGACAAGTCCATACAGCGCGTACTGCGCGAAGTTGACAACAATGAACTGTCAAAGGCGCTGAAACCCTGCGATACTGAGGTTCAGGAAAAGGTATTCAAGAACATGAGTAAGCGCGCCGGCAGTATGCTCAAGGAAGACATTGAGTTTATGGGGCCGATTCGCATGAAAGACGCTGAAGAAGCCCAGCAGAAGATTGTCGCCATTATCCGGCGACTGGAAGACTCAGGCGATGTGGTTGTTGCTCGTGCTGGTGAGGACGAACTGATATGATAAAAGCAATATTCAGGCCGGAAGAGGTTGCCATCGGTAATCTCAAAGTGTATCTCGAACCGCCTCCTTCTTTTGCTGATGAAAAGCTCTTTGAAATTAACACAACGGAAGACAGCGCGGAACACGAGGTCTACGAAGGTCCCACGGCAGAAGATTTACGGAAGGAAGCTGAACTCTTCAAAAGCCAATGGGGAACGGAACGCGAGGCTATGATTCGGTCCGCTCAAGTGGAAGCTGACGGCATCATCAAAAGCGCCGAGGAAGCGGCTTTTCAGGAAGTGAAGCGCCGTACCGATGAGGCGCAGGCTTTGAAACAGACGGCGAAGGACGAGGCTGAGAAGATCATCGCCGATGCCATGCAAAAAGCCAAAGAAGTGCAGGAATCGTCGCAGGTCAGCATCATAAACCGGCAAAAAGAGGCTGAGGAACGCGGTTTTCTTGAGGGCCATGAGGCAGGTTTTAACGAAGGCAAGGCTGAGGTGGAACGGCTCATTGAGCGTACCCAAGTCGTGCTTGAACGGGCGCAGGACAAACGCGCCGAGATTCTCGCGGAAGCGGAACGTCAGCTCATCGACCTTGCCTTACTCATATCCCGTAAGGTGGTCAAGATTCTCTCCGAAAACCAGAAGGACGTGCTTATCGCCAATGTGTCTGAGGCGTTGAAAAAGGTTAAGGCAAAGGGCGAAGTGATTATCCGCGTGAACACGGTGGATATGAAACTTACAACCGAACATACCAGGGAGTTTATCCAGCTTCTTGAAGGCACAAACACGATTCAGGTGCAGGAAGACACGTCGGTTGACGCTGGCGGATGTATTATTGAGACCGAATTTGGTGAGATTGATGCCCGCATTTCCAGCCAGATGGCTGAAATGGAAGCCAAGATTCTGGAAATCACCCCGATTGTGGAAAGAACCGGCAATGCAAGGGCCGCTGATGCACACTCTGCTTGATAAGTATGTTGAAACCATCACCACGGTAGATACCATCAAGTGTGTTGGCTATATCTCTAAAGTTCAAGGACTGCTCATTGAAAGCCGCGGTCCCCAGTCTATTATTGGGGAAATCTGCCGTATCGAAGCGCCAAAGGCGCCTTCCCCGATAGTCGCCGAAGTGGTGGGACTGCGGGACGACACGGTTCAGCTTATGGCCTACAACGAAACCGACGGCATTGAGGTAGGCAACCGCGTGGTGGCTTCCGGCTCAAGCCTTGAGGTTGCGGTTTCCCGAAAACTGCTTGGCCGCGTATTAAACGCTTTTGGCAAGCCCATTGATGACAAAGGCCCGATTGACAATGCGGCCTACTATCCGGCAATGGCCAGTGCGCCCGACCCGCTGAAACGAAAGCGAGTAATGCGGCGAGTCAGCACCGGGGTTCGCGCCATCGACGGTATGCTAGCCGTGGGCCGGGGACAACGCCTCGGCATCTTTGCTGGTTCCGGCGTGGGCAAGTCAACCTTACTGGGCATGATCGCCCGCAATACCAACGCCGATGTAAACGTAGTGGCGCTTATTGGCGAGCGCGGGCGCGAAGTGAATGACTTTATCGAAAATGACTTGGGTACAGAGGGACTTGCGCGGAGCGTACTCATCGTCAGCCCGTCCAATTCGCCGCCCCTTTCCCGTCTGCGCGGCGCGTATGTAGCGACAGCGGTCGCCGAGTACTTCCGCGATCAGGGGCTGGACGTGATGTTGCTGTTTGACTCAGTAACGCGCTTTGCTCGCGCCCAACGTGAAATCGGCCTTGCCATTGGCGAGCCGCCCGCGACTCGTGGCTATACCCCCAGTATGTTTGACCAGATGCCCAAGCTCCTTGAGCGTTGCGGTACTTCGGAGAAGGGAACCATCACCGGCTTTTACACGATTCTGGTGGATGGTGATGACATGGACGAACCAGTGGCTGACACCGTGCGCGGCATACTCGACGGCCACATCGTACTGTCGCGTTCTCTTGCCCAGGCATATCACTATCCGGCCATTGATATACTTGCCAGCATTTCCCGTCTGGCGCCTGTTGTGTCCGGTCCTGTTACCAGCAAGTCCGCTGGCGTGATACGGCGGCTCATGGCTGTGTACGCGGAAAATGAAGACCTCATTAACGTTGGCGCGTATCACGCTGGCTCCAATCCGCTGATAGACGAGGCAATTGCCCGGCACGGGGACATTGAGCGTTTCCTTGTTCAGGAAGTTGGTGAGTATTCCTCAGTGCGGGAAACCCTGTCGCGTATGGCGGCAATTTCCAACAACGGTGAAATACCAGAAGAAGAAATGAGCAGCCATGACGAGGGACGGCAGGCTCTGCCCCAAGTCGTGCCTGAGGCAGGCATTGCTCCATGAGGCGATTCAAGTTCACTCTTGAGAAGGCGCTTAAACTGCGGGAATACCGCGAAAAAGAGACTGAGATTGAACTGGGTCGTGCCGTAGGTGCGCTCACTCGGATTGAGCAGGCAATTGACGCCACCATTGAGGAACGAAACGCGGCTGCGGCTGAACGTTTTTCCGCTGGCTTCAGCGTCAGCGACATTCTCGCCTTTGACCATTACCTTCAGCGCCTTGACGCGACCAAAGCGCGGCTTACGCAGGAGGCGGAAAAAGCCTTGTCGCGGGTTGAGGACGCCCGCGGCGTCTACCTCGAAGCCTCCCGTGATCGCAAGGTCTTATCCAACGTGAAGGAACGCCGCGAGAAGGAATACCACAAATATATGCTGGCGGAAGAAACCAAAGTCATTGACGACATTGCAAGCGGCGCCAAGTCCCGCCGTCTGATAAGCGGGGAATATAGCGCATAGAATGTTTGCGGAAACTTTTCCGATAGGTATGTTGGAAGCAGCGTATAACTATGTCTTACGGTTCACCCGTTAAGGCTCCGCCGCCGCTGGTTTCGGGAAAATTCTTTCACCTCTCTTGTATGCGCACAAACCACAATTTGATCACAATCCCCCAAA
>JAITFA010000219.1 GCA_031281685.1 Treponema sp.
CTTAAGTCCTTACCGGACAGGGAATTGACGGGGAGGGATCGGTTGAGGAGAGCCGTGCCGCGATTGCCGTCGTACAGAACGCAATCAATGGACCCCGGGTTGATGGTGAGTGTGAGACGGAAACGGGCGGTCTCTGTCGGTACAAGGCCAGCGGTTTTCAGGGCGTTTTGCAGAAGGCGTGAGGCGCGGGTATCGGCGCTGTCAATAACAAGGGACACGGGCAGGCCAAGACCAGCTTGGCGCAGTGCGCCGGCGTTTAGGGCAAAGAGGCGCTCATTAGCGTCGTTGCGTGAGCTACGCGAACCGGGTAGCTTCGCAAGTTCGGTGTAGGCTTCGGCGATTATGTCGCGTTCCCAGATCGGGTCCAAAGCGGCAATGCTGTCAGCAATAAGCTGTTTATCCTGTAGAAGCCGGCCTATCTCAAAGTCATAGCTAGGGGCGGCGTCTGGTATAAGCGGCGTTTCAAGGGAACGAGCCTCTTGTAAATAGTTAAGAGCGCGCCTGGGATAGCCCTCAAACGCATCGTTGTACAGGCAAAGCGTGTCGGGGTTTAGTTCGCCGCCGTCTGAATAGAGGCTATAGGCATTGGCTGAAAGCAGGCTGTATTTTCGGAAAAGCTGTCTGTTCTCTTCGGCCTTAAACCGGTACGCCAGCTTGCGGAACAGACCCTCGAAACCGCCTTGCTTAAAGGATTCGGCTTTCTCAAGACCCTCATAAGTCTTGTAAAGAATCTTGTAAATGTCTCGCTTATAACGGATCGGGTCAGTGCCATAGTTGAGCATCCACGAAAGATCGCTGACACGCAGGCAGTTTTCCGCATAGAGCCGCGCTTCCTCAAGCCGTCCCGCGATCTGGTAGGATTGGGCGAGATTAATCTTGGAAAGCGGGGAGATGTCAAGCTCATAAGCTACCTGATACTCGCCAAAAACCCGCGTAAACTCAAGCCGCCGCTGGAAAAGCTCGCCACGCGAAAGCCGCCCGGAAGCGCGGTTCTGCGCCGCAAGCGAGGTGCTACTCGCGTCAAAGGCTAGGTCAAACTGGTAGAAGCGCGTTTCCAGAATCGAAAGGTTATAGTACGCCACTGAAAGAAAGAGCCGGTCGCCGACAAGTTCAGCCGAGTCTATGGCGTCAAGATAACCCTGTTTTGCGTCCTCATAGCGGAACATCTCGGAGTACAGGGTTCCAAGCGTCATAGAAAAGTCTGGGTTAGGACCAAAACGTTCCAGCGCGTCTCGCATCAGACGCTCGCCTTCTTCAAGCCGGTGCAGCTTGTAGTAGGTCCAGCCCAAGTTCCCAATGGCATCGCGGTTACCAGGGGAAATATCGAGCAGACGCTCAAGGTACTGGGCTGAAACCGCATCGTCATTGAGATAAGCGGCAGTTCGGGACATACGGTAGAGCAGATTAACGTCAAGTGGCCGAAGTTCCTCAACCTTCAGGTATTGTTTCCAGGCAAGGCCATACAAGCGGCGGTCATAGTAGAGATTACCCAGAGATCGGGAGAAACGCGGATCAATTGGATACAGGCGCTCGCCCTCCTCATAAAGCGCGATGGCGCGTTCCCAGAGTTCGGCGCGCTGGGCTTGAATCGCGTTTTGATAGAGCGCGTCCGCAGGTTCGCTGTCGATGTTCTGCGCCCGCGTCATATCGCCGGAAAGTACGCTAAACAGGACAAGGAGCGACAGCGCCTTGCCCGCGTTTCTGCTCTTGAGCAAAAGCGCCAGCGGCGGGCAGAGCAAGCCCAGAGCGCGTCTGCCGCGTGAGACACAACGGGCGTAGTCCTGCGCGAAAAGCGTGTAGTCCGCTTCCATGTTCGCGTAATCATCCGCGCTGTAGAACGGAGCGTAACGAGCGGCAGCGGCATGTTGATAAAGGGAATAGACGTGAGCAATATGCTGGTCCATGTTCCGCGCCCATTCAGGTTCAGCAATGCGCGCTGGTTTTTTATAAGCAGCAAGCCGGAGTCGCTGCTTGCTGTGCGCCCAGAGCCAGACCGCCCGTTTACGCGGGTTTTGGGGCGATAAAAACCGTGCGGCAAACCAATAAGCGCCACGCATGAACGCAAACACAAGGCTCAATGCAAGTGTAAACAGAATGGGCCAATATCGCCTGAGTGCGCGAAGGGTACGCTCCCCCAGCTCTGAAAGCAAACGGTTCCCTTCCTCCTCCTCCGCGCCTTCTTTCAGCACAAGCTGGTTGCGGTTATCCAGAATTTCCTTCAAAAGCCGTTCCAATTCCGGCGAAATATCGGAGGGAAAGCCGAATTCTTCACCTTCAGCCAACATATTAGTCGTGGGGTCATACTCAATCCAGCCATACCCAGGAAAATACACCTCAACCCAAGCGTGCGCCATATTAGCGCGTACTGGATAGTAATCAAAGACACTTGAGTTCAGGTCAATAAGAAAGCCGGCCACGAGCCGGGCAGGAATCCCCAGCGAGCGCAGAAGCAGGGTAAACGCGGAAGCGTAGTAGGAACAATACCCCTTTTTTGATTGAAACAGGAAGAAGCCAAGCTGATCCGCGTCTGGGGCAATGCCCGGCTTGAGGCTGTAGCGGTAATCCCCATACTTGAGGTACTCAAGCACAATCTGAATCTTTCGCCAGTAGTTCTGCGTATCGCCAGCCAGTTCCCGCGCAAGCGTGGCAATCCGTTCATCATTCCCATATTCAGTATAGACAGCGTAGTTTTCCGTACTCATGCCAAAGGTTTCCGCGCTTAATGCGCCTTGCACGGCATTAATCAGGTCGGCAGGCCGAGCTATGCTTGTGTTACTCTGTACCGCGTAGGCTGAACTGAACGAGGAAGCGTCCCAAGTCTCAAAGGGCGTGATGAGTGCCGGCGCGTTCATGCCAATGAAAGCCGAAGTGTCGAAGTTCACGACGTAGTATTCCTGACTTGTTACACGAACTGCGTCGCCTTCTTCAGCGTCTATCCGCGTTGTCCGCCGGGGAAGCCGCTGAGGGTGAGTCCGCTCATCAGCCTCAGTGCGGGAAAAGCTCTGTTTCCCGTTGTAACTTGAAAGCACATAGCGGCGGGTCAGGTTATGTTTATCATCACTATCCTTTTTTATGATGAGTACCAAGTCATCGTCCATGCTGATTTCAGGTTCCAGCTTGAGTACCTGTGAAAAGTCGAAGTCAAAGAGTTTCGGCTCCAGCAGTCCGCCCCCTTTATCCAGCGCCTGTTCCTGCGACGGACCAAGAAACAGTACGCCGCCTATAAGTACCAGCGCCAGCAGGGTTACGCCCGTGCCCACTGCCTCGCGCCAGCGCAGCCGCGTCTCCGGCGGCAGTGAGAGGATGAAGGCGAGCAACTGGAGCAAGATCACCCCGATAAACAGGGCGATCATAAGCGCAGGCCAACGGTACGCGCCGATGTCTGCGGTATTGGCAATACTGAACAGAGCAATAAGCAGGGCGTCGGCAGCCACAATATCAGCGCGGAGGAAGGAACGCGACTTCACCGCGAAGTAGGTGGAGAACGCGGCCCAGTAAAACGGCAGGAGCGATACAAAGTTATTCCGGTCAAGGTGAAGCAGGAGCGAATCAAGCGTAACCGCGATTCCGGGTACAAAGACGCGAGGAACTGCAATAAAGAAACGTGCCAGACAGGGAACCATAGCAAGGATACAGAGCGCCTGAAAACGCCGGACTTGTTTTATGGCAAGGATGTACGACGACAGAAACGCGCAGGCGAGGCTCACGGCAAAGACCGGCGTGTCGGACAATTCTCCGGCAAGCAGTCTGAATTGATAGAGGATCACGAGTAGAGACACAGAGCGGAGAGCCAGAGACAAACGCGGGGAATTGTTCATGTGAGAAAAAGCATATCGGGCAGACAGCGAGTAGACAAGGGGCGGATAAACCACTGTCAACAAGTTAAGAAAGGCGTGAACGAGGAAGTTGAGGCTCTGGTGTCAGAGACAAGTACCTCTGGTGCCAGAGACACGGTGAGCCATGGTCTCAGAGATAAGTACCTCTGGTGCCAGAGACACA
>JAITFA010000043.1 GCA_031281685.1 Treponema sp.
CGTTTACCGGTATAATAAGTCGTGGGTCGTGGGTCGTGGGTCGTGGGTCGTGGGGGTGTTCTGTCTTTTTACCTGCCGTTTTCAAAAGCATGAAGCTATTTTAATCCTTTTGCTAAAAGAGTCAAGAGATTTGCTCAAAATTGAGAATAATCTTTAACAAGAAGACTTTGTGCGCGAGCCAAAACCGCAAAAACCTATTGCCACGAATTTTGCGGAGTGATAGCGTTATGGCTTAATCTTAAAAACACAGAAGGCTTTTTGTATGTCGCCACTAAAATGGCTCTGGTCTTACATGGGTAAGCGGCGCTTCCGGATCATCGCCGGGCTTGTCCTCGCCGCTATCAGTTCGGGAACTATGTTCGTCAATCCTATGCTTTCACAGCGTCTCATCGACGACGTGATCATGCCGCAAAATACGGAACCGCTCGTCAGACTGCTTCTCATGATGTTCGCCGTGCAGATTGCGCGTCTGTCCCTGCGCTACGTCATGGTGATACTCATGGAATTGAGCAGCACTGACGTTATGACGGATATACGCCGTCGTATGTACGAAGTGGTACAGAATCAGGACTACCGCTTCCTCAATCGCGTCCGCACCGGGAACATTATGACCCGCATGACGAGCGACCTTGACATGATCCGGCACTCAGTCGCCTGGATCACTTACCAATTCGTTGACGCGGTGGTGCTTTTCGCCTCGTCGTTCATCTTTCTCATGTTCGTCAACTGGAAGCTGGCGCTCTGTCTCACCGCTGTTACGCCATTCATCCTCTTGCTCTCACAGCGTTTCGTTAAACGCATCAGGCCCCGCTTTGTGCTGTTACGGCAGAAGCTCACGGAACTCAGCACCCGCGTTACCGAAACTATTGACGGCAACCGCGTGGTCAAAGCCTTTGCCCGCGAACCGTTTGAACAGGAACGCTTTGAGAAACACAACGCCAAGTACCGTGATACCAGTGTTGAAAACGCGCTGATTTCGGCAAAGTATCAGCCGCTCCTTGAGTTTCTCAGTCAGATACTCGCGGTTATTACCCTGCTGGTTGGCGGCATCTTCCTTATCAAAGGCGAGCTGACCCCGGGTCAGTACCTTTCCTTTTCGTCGCTCACCTGGACCCTTGCCGCGCCCCTGCGTATGCTCGGTATTCTGCTTGCCGACCTGCAGCGTTTCCACGCCGCCGCCGGCATGATCATGGAAGTCGTGAACTCGGAAACCGGCATTGTGGATAAGCCCGGCGCCATAAAACTCATTCGCCCGTCAGGACGGGTTGAGTTCAAGAACGTCAGTTTTGATATTGACGGCGTACCTATCCTCAAGGACGTGAGCTTTAAGATAGAGCCGGGCGAGACCGTCGGCATACTGGGCAGTACCGGCGCGGGCAAAACTTCGCTGGTCAATATGCTCCTGCGCTTTTACGAGCCGACCACAGGCGAGGTGCTGCTTGACGATACCAATGTTAATCGCTATACCCTGTCGTCGCTGCGGCGGCGCGTGGGACTTGCCATGCAGGACGTATTCCTGTTCTCTGACTCGGTTAAGGGCAACATCGCGTATGGACGCCCTGGGCTTGATGAAGAGTCCATACACAAGCGGGCAGCGCAGGCGGACGCGGACGGCTTTATTCAGCGGATGCAGGACGGCTATGACACCCTCGTGGGCGAGCGCGGCGTGGGTCTGTCGGGCGGTCAGCGCCAGCGCATTTCGCTGGCACGGGCGCTTGCGGTGAAGCCCGCGGTGCTTATCCTTGACGACACCACTTCAGCGGTTGACAGCGAAACCGAGCAGTACATACAGCGCCAGCTCCGCGCTCTCGACTTCTCCTGCACCAAGATCATCATTGCCCAGCGCATCAGTTCATTCCGGGGCGCGAGCAGGATTCTGGTTATGGACAAAGGACGCATTGTGGAGCATGGCGCTCACGAGGAACTGCTGGCAAACAAAGGGTTCTACCACCACATCTGGACCTTGCAAAACAACGCGGGAATGACGGCTATGGAAATGGAGCCGGAAACCGTGTTTTCACCTGAAACAGAACTCAAACAGGCTACAATCTGAGGTCAAAAAATGAGTAAAAAGAAACAGCAAACGCAAAACGCGGCGGCGCAGGGACGCAACCGCTATGACGTTGACGAATACCTTGACGAGAAAATCAGCTTTTCCAACTTCAAGCGGTGTTTCGTCTATATATCACGGGTAAAAGGTCCCATGCTGGCGGCGCTGCTCCTCAGTCTTCTGGGAAGCGTCATTGGCTTGTCCGGTCCCCTCATCACCCAGCACGCGATTGACGTAGCAATCCCCAACAAGGACCTGGGCCGCCTCGTGTTAATGGTTGCGCTGCTCGGCGGCACTATCATCATCAGCATCGTCTTTGGCGCGATTCGCAACATACTGGTCGCAAAGGCTGGTCAGACCGTTATCCACGACATTCGTTACGACCTTTTCGCCCACCTGCAAAAGCTGCCCTTCTCCTATTACGACAGCCGCCCGCACGGTAAAATCTTTGTGCGCGTCGTGCCGTATGTAAACGGGGTGTCAGACGCCCTGTCAAACGGCGTGCTTAACTTCATCATCGAAATACTGAACATCGTCTTCATCATCTTCTTTATGTTTCAGGTCAGCGCCACCCTCGCCACGGTAACGATACTTGGCTTACCGGTACTCGCCCTGTTCATCTGGACGATTAAGACCCAGCAGCGCCGCGCATGGCAGCGGGTGTCAAACAAAAACTCGAACCTCAACGCCTATGTGCAGGAATCAGTTGACGGCGTGCGCGTAACCCAAGCCTTTGACCAGCAGAAGCGCAACCTCGAAACGCTTGACCGCCTCGCAAAAGACCGTAACTACGAGTGGATGCACGCGCAGTACATCTCCAACTCCGTGTGGTTTTCCACCGAGACCATCAGCCAGATCGTGTTTTCCTTTGTGTATATTGTTGGCGTGTTCGCGCTTGAGCCAATGGCAAGTTTCGGTATGTTACTGGCAATGGGTAACTACGCATGGCGTTTCTGGCAACCCATCATCAACCTTGCCAACATCTACAACACGTTTATCACGGGTATGTCCTACCTCGACCGCATCTTTGACGCCATGTCCGAACCAGTACTTATTGAGGACGCTAAGGACGCGGTGGAACTGCCGCCGATCCGCGGACACGTTGAGTTCCAGAACGTGAGCTTTGCCTATGACAAGGGCCGCCCCATTCTCAAGAACGTGAGTTTTGTCGCAGAGCCGAGCGACAGCATCGCCATTGTGGGACCCACGGGCGCGGGCAAGACGACCATTGTCAACCTGCTGTCGCGTTTTTACAACATCGAAGAAGGCACGGTGCGTATTGACGGCATCGACATCATGCGCCTGACCCTGTCGTCCTTACGCAAGCAGATGGGCATTATGTTGCAGGACAGCTTTATCTTCACCGGCACCATTGCGGACAACATCCGCTACGGCAGGCTCGACGCCTCTGATGCTGAAGTTCGCGCAGCCGCTGAACTCATTGGCGCAAACGTCTTTATCGAGAAACTGCCAAAGGCGTATGACACTGAAGTAACCGAGCGGGGCGGCGGCATCTCCCACGGCGAGAAACAACTGCTTGCCTTTGCCCGCACTCTTCTTGCTGACCCGCGTATCCTCATCCTCGACGAAGCCACCAGCAGCATTGATACTGGCACTGAACAGCTTGTGCAGGAAGGCATCCGCACGCTGATGAAGGGGCGCACTTCGTTCCTGATTGCTCACCGGCTGTCCACGATCCGCGACTGTTCCCGCATCATGTACATTGCCGACGGACGGATCGTCGAGTCCGGCACACATGACGAACTCATGGCGCTCAAGGGCTATTACTACAAGCTCTGCCGCGCCCAGTATTCGGTGTAAGTGAGCGTTCCGCAATAAGCTGCCCGAAACACAGCTTGTTGCGGAACAAGTCAGAGTTCGTCTGGCGCCCAGACGGAACCCCGCGGATAGAAGTTTTACACACGCGGATAAAAACTGGACAGGGTATATTGTAAAAATATACCTGTTTACCAGCATGGCTCACCTCCCACTGATTGATGGTTTGAGTGTAGTGGGGAAGGTTCATCCGGTCATAAATCAAGCCGCAAAAAATATGGAAAATCAAACAACTTGCCTGTATCATATCTTCATGCTTGAAAAACTGGGAATTTTTTATGATGAAGAGGTTCAGCGGCTCATCGACAGTTTTGCCGAATGTTTCCGGGTGCGCTTCACGATCTTTTCCGCTAACCATGAGGATATGATTCTGGGTTTCCCGTATGACGTTTCCCCGTACTGCAAGATGATACGGGAAAACCTTCATCTGCTTTCCTCCTGCCTCAATCAGAACCGGCAGATGTGCCGGCGCTGTGGGCGCTGTAAAGATACCCAGTACCCGCTTGTTTACCGCTGCCATGCGGGGCTTTACGAATCAGTGATGCCCATCAGGGTCAATCAACAGCTTATTGGCTACGCCATGATTGGTCAGTTCAGAGCTTGTGAGGAGGAGGGCGACATTCCGCCGGAGCTTTTCGCGCAGAGTCAAAAGCATTGCATTGACGCCGAGGCTTTGTGCGCGGCTTATCAGGAACTGCCGCTCTATGACAAGACCTCAATGTGGAATATGGTGAATCTCTTTTCCGTACTGATCAATTTCATCATCATGAGGGAGTATATCAATGTTCATCAGCCCGGGCAGATAGAAAAAATATCGCACTGGCTGGATAAGCATATCGCTGAAACCGTAGAACTTGATGATGTTGCCAACGCCATAGGCCGATGCCGTTCAACCGTCTCTCACCTTATCAAGCGGCAATTTGGCATGAGCTTCAAGCAGTTGTGCGCCCTCAAGCGGGTACGGCGTTTTGAGAGCCTGATCGCCGCTGAACCAAGCCTGACTATAACCGAGGCTGCGCTCAGAGTTGGCTATGACGACCCGCTTTACTTTTCCCGGATATACAAGAAGCTGCGGCTGATTCCCCCTATGGAATACGTCAAGTCCGTACGGAATTCAGAGGCAGATCCGCGCATGAACGCGAATTGCGGTAACTATGTTGCCAATACGAATGAATTAGATACCTATCAGAGCTATTCGCGGACATCCGTAGAGAAAAAGTCGATAACCAAGTACATGGAAGGCGTACAGAGAGGGATTAGTTGGGAAAAGTGGATAGTCAAGGCTGTGGAACACCTTGGCAAGCGGAATGGAATGGACTTCTCTGAGGCGGCGCGGTTTATTGTTGAGCGTGAACTAAACGCCTGCGGCTATTACAGAGAGGACTTTGAGCCGGGAGTAGATACCGGAGAGTCGTCAGCGACCAAAGGCGCCCGTCTTAACGAAACGATTGGACCCCCGGGACCACGGCTGGCTGATGTGTAGGACTGACAGGGTATGGTCAGTCCTATGACTCTACGCGCTCATTGCGGCGCGAATCGCGCTGATGAAAGCAAACGTGTTGACTACTTCGGGTTTCAAGCCTTCGCAAAGGAGAGCGAGGTCTTTGGTCATAATGCCCCGCTCAATTACGGACAGAGACGCGGCTTCGAGCTTGCTGGCAAAGGTAATGAGGGCATTGTGCTTGTCCAACTCGCCACGCTTGCGGAGCGCACCTGACCATGCAAAGATTGTAGCAATGGGGTTGGTGGAGGTTTCTTCGCCTTTGAGGTGCTGGTAATAGTGGCGGGTTACTGTGCCGTGGGCTGCTTCAAACTCGAAGTTACCGTCCGGGCTGACCAAAACGCTGGTCATCATAGCCAGAGAACCAAAGGCAGTGGAAACCATGTCGCTCATCACATCGCCGTCGTAGTTCTTGCAAGCCCACACAAAACCGCCCTCTGAGCGCATGACCCGCGCCACTGCGTCGTCAATGAGCGTGTAGAAATACGTGATGCCGGCTTCCTTGAACTGCTCCGCGTACTCGGTATCGTAGACGCGCTGAAACAGGTTCTTGAAGGTCTGGTCGTACTGCTTTGAGATGGTGTCTTTGGTGGAAAACCAGAGGTCTTGCTTGCGGGAAAGGGCATAGCGAAAGCAGGCGTGCGCGAAGGATAGTATAGAAGAATCTTTGTTGTGCATGGCTTGAAGCACACCCGCGCCGTCAAAGTCATGGATAGTTTCGCGGAACGTGTCGCCAGAGGAGCTGGTGAACACCAGCTCTGCCTTACCCGCTGACGGCACACGGTATTCCACAGCCTTGTACACATCGCCGTACGCATGGCGGGCTATGCTGATGGGTTTCTGCCAAGTACGCACGACCGGTTTCACACAAGAGACCAGAATCGGCTCGCGGAACACCGTGCCGTCAAGAATGGCGCGTATAGTGGCGTTGGGGCTTTTCCACATGTTCTTGAGGTGATACTCGGCGACGCGCTGTTCATTCGGAGTGATGGTGGCGCACTTGACGCCTACGCGGAGGCGCTTGATTGCCTCGCCCGCGTCAATCGTTACTTGATCGCCGGTTTCGTCCCTGTGCTGGAGACCGAGGTCGTAGTACTCGGTTTTGAGATCAATGAACGGCAGCAACAGTTCTTCCTTGAGTCGCCTCCAGATGATACGGGTCATTTCATCGCCGTCCATCTCCACAATGGGGTTCTTCATAACAATTCTTGACATAAGTTCCTCCTAAGCTGTCTACATAAAACAAGTATAGATAGCGGCTTGGATGTTCACAAGGCGCTCCACGTTTCGCTACTGGGGCAACTGCTTTGCATAATAGTTCATAAGACAGCCGCTGAGGATGATGTTCCGTTCATCAGGAGTGAGGGCTGCGATATGCAAGGTAAGCTCAGCTACTTGCCCGTTGGCGCGTATCAGTTTGGCGCTGAAAGTTGTTTTCCCTTGCTCAATACCAGCGCGAATATCAGGCACATAGACCCAATCTTTGACTTCCGCGTCAAACAAGGTTCCTGCGTCCAGCGTAAAGGGCAGTATGCCCCAGTTGATGAGATTCGAGCGATAACGTTTGGTGGCGTACTCGTAGCTTATGTTTGCGCCGCCGCCCAATACCCGCTGGCAAGACGCAGCCTGCTCACGCGCTGAGCCGTCGCCCGGCTTCACGGCAAACACTGCCGAGGCGATCTGCGTGGCTGTTGCCTCATTGCCGGTTACGGAAACATGGGCAAGCGCGTCTCTTATTTCGGTGGGTAAGCGCCCGGCTTTTTGCGCCGCATTGAGCGCCTGAACCGCCTTTGCGCGTCCCACATACGCGGGATCACGGCGGGAAAGGGTGAACTCCGCCAGCTTCAGCGGGTTGGAACGATAGCTGGATGTCTCGCCCGACGGGATAAGCTCATCGGTCGTGGTAACGGGATCGCGGATTACGCTGGCGAGGCGTAACAAAAGCCTGTCGCCAAGCGGGTCGATCTTTGGCCAGTCCGCGATGTTGGGACCAAAGCGCAGCGCCGTGTCTGTAGACGGCTTACCAAAGCCGTTGTAAACGCGCTTCTCGTAGATGCTGGCGTTGAAAGGCGGGACCGGCGCGTCATCCGGCGCATAGTCAATCTCGGTTGCGGCGGTCAATAAGCCGCCAGTGCGCGCGGTTGCGGCAATAGAGCGGGCGTCCATGAGCGCGACCGCCGCAAGCTGACCGTCGGATGGTCGTGAGCCTTCGCGGTTCGGAAAGTTGCGCGTCGTATGCCTTATTGAAAGGCTATTATTGGCGGGTACGTCTCCCGCGCCAAAACACGGACCGCAGAAACAGGGTTTGAAGAGCGCCCCGGCTTCCATGAGCCGCCGCTCTATGCCTGCGTCAATAAGCTGGAGATTAACCGGCACACTTGACGGATAGATCGACAGGGAGAAATAGTCCGCGCCAATGGAAGCGCCGTTGAGTATAACCGCCGCCTCCCGGATGTTGTCGTACATGCCGCCCGCGCAGCCAGCGATAATGCCCTGGTCAACGCGGATGCGTCCTGATGCGCGGTCTATCTTGTCCGCGAGGCAAAGCGCAGTCTTAGCGGTTGTTCCCGCAAACTGTTGCGATGCGTCTTTTTCAACAGCGGCAAGTATATCAGCGGCATTGGCGTTGGCTTCGCGGATGGTATACGCCTTTGACGGGTGAAAAGGCATGGCAATCATTGGCTCTATCTTGCTCAGGTCAATGCTGATCATCGCATGGTAACTCGCGCCCATTGCCGGATGGAGTTCACGGTACTGGTCTTTCCGTCCGTGAGCCGCGTAATAGGCGCAAACCTGCTCATCGGTTTCCCAGATTGAGGAGAGACAGGCGGTTTCGGTACTCATCACATCAATGCCAATGCGAAAATCCATTGGCAGTGTTTTTATACCCGGTCCTACGAACTCAAGTACCTTGTTCTTCGCAAAGCCGTTGTCGTAAACCTCGCCGCAGAGCGCGATGGCAACGTCATGAGGCCCAACCCCGCGTTGCGGCTCGCCGGTGAGGTACACGAGTACCACCTCTGGCGCGGCAATGTCATAGGTGTTGGAGAGCAGTTGTTTAACAACTTCGGGCCCGCCTTCGCCAATACCCATTGTACCAAGCGCCCCGTAGCGGGTGTGGCTGTCTGACCCCAGCATCATCTGCCCCACGCCGCTCATCATTTCGCGGGCGTACTGGTGCAGTATTGCCTGATTTGCCGGTACATAGATGCCGCCGTACTTCTTTGCGGCTGACAAGCCGAACACATGGTCATCTTCGTTAATCGTGCCGCCGACAGCGCAGAGGCTGTTGTGGCAGTTGGTGAGCGCATAAGGCACGGGAAACTGTTTTAAGCCACTTGCCCGTGCGGTCTGAATGATGCCCACATAAGTAATGTCGTGAGAGATCAGACTGTCGAAACGCAGTCGATACGCGCCTTTTGGCGCTACCGCCGCGTTATGCGCGTCAAGTATGCTGTAGGTCATGGTTCCCTCGCCGGGGAGCGAGCCGCTCAGGGGTTGCGGCGCGTAGTTTTCGCCGCAGTCAGCAAGCATTACAGGCCCTGCATGTAAATTAATCATTGGGTACTCCTGATAGGAACGCCTTCAAGACCAGCGTCGCGGTTCACAAGAAGGCTGTTACGAGACTATAGCGCGAAACGCGGCGCGTGTTCAATTCGCTTGAGGCAACGCCGCTGGCGTCTGGCACTCACGCCTCTGACACCTTGTGCCGGTGTCTGGCACCAGCGTCTCTGGCACCAACTTCTCTGACACCAGCGTCTGCGTCTGACACCATGCCTCTGGCACCACATGCGCTGGTGCCAGACACCCGCGTCTAATGTCTCTGACACCACACATGCCGTTAGTGTCTGGCGCCTCGGTCGGTTACGCCTTCATTTGCGGTGAGGGATTTGGTTAGGTCTAACTTGAACTCCGCTGGGGTTTAGTCTTAACCCCAGCGGGGTCTAGCTTAAACCCCGCTGGGGTCTAGCCTTAACCCCAGCGGGGTCTAGCTTGAACCCCGACGGGAAATTGCTGTTACGGGGTAAGGACGGTAAGCTGAGGGGCAAAGGTGATGGTACGAGGTTCTTTGAGGGGAGAGCCGCCGTGGGTATACTGAGTAACGACTTCCAGCGTGTACGCTCCGGGTGTAAGGGCGGGGATGACGCCGATGAGTTTTGAGGCCGCGTTCTCCGCCAAATGCCCGGCTACTTTGACCCGCTGGGAAGGATCGGCGGCTGACACGAAGTACACGCCCACATCCGGGCTGTCCCCGGCGACTTTGACTTTGTGGCCGGAAATGTTGAACATTCCGCCGGGTGTCAGGGTTTCGTTGACGGCTTCGGTGCTTACGTCGATGAACTCGTCGATATAGCAGGAGGCGTCCGCCAAGCCCTCCACTTCCACGACGATACGCTCGGCAAGGGCGCGGAGGGGGGCGCGGGTGCGGAAACGGAAGGTTACGGGATGTTTACCCGTGTCGTGGCCCTCGGTCGCTTTGTCGAACATACCGCCCACGTTAGGATGCACGGAGAAGTAGCCGGTGTTGACCGCGAAGCCGTCGCAGAGCTGATAGGCGGCTTCGTCAAAGAACTGGCGGACGTATTCCACAAGGTCGTTGTAGTTTCCGGTGAAGCCGCCCCGGTTCTTGAGCGCGGCGCAGACTTGCTCAATGTTAAGGGTCGCCTCGTTGACTGTACGGGCGATGTACGCGCCCTCAACTTGGGGCAGGTAGTTTGGATAGAGTTTCACCGGGACACGGTGTAAAACCTCGACAACATTGTTGATTGCCATTTAATCACTCCTTTAACACATAACAATAAAAACGTAGCAGACAGCGGGCGGACGCAACCCTAACCGCTGTCTGTTACACCTTCACACTAAAAAATGGCGAGCATTGCGCCAGCGCGAAAAAGACGCCGCTGCGCTTACAGGGCGTTAATCAAGTTTCGCGCCGCCGCTGTCGTCAATATGAAACCTTTTCAAAGTCCGAAAATGCAACTGCTTTCGAAGCCGAGTTGAAGGAAATTTTGCTTTCTGAGAAAAAAATCAGCTGATCTTCGCCGGTCCCTATAGCTAGAGCCACATAATAGGAACCGCTGCCAGTCCATAGCTCACTACTAGATCCCCGCTTTAGTGTTACCGGGCCTATTGAGCCACTCGCTATTGTTCCCTGTGCGCTCGCAACAGCCGTATCATCGTCCTTTGATGATAAAAGCGCTACCGCGTACTTGTCGCCATCGTAATTGCTTAGCCCGGTAACCTTTATCGTTTTGTCGCCTTCGTCCTCGCCTTTGCCTTCACCTTTGCCTTCGTCCTCGCCTTCGTCAGAACTTCCAAAGACCGAATATGCAACCGTTGTCGAAGCCGAGGTGAAAGAGATTTTACTTTTTGAGACTAAATACGCCACCTCATACGATTCTTCGAATAAACTTATACTCACATAATAGGAACCGCTGCCGGTCCATTGCTCCCTACTGAAGCCTCCCTCTTCCATCATGTACAGCGATACCTTGCCTGTTGAGCCATCCGCTATTTTTCCCTCCATGCCCGCGACAGCCGTTCCCGTAGGATTGTCCTTTGATGAGAAAAGCTCTAGCCTGTACTGCATGTCATTATAATTGCTTAGCCCGGTAACCGTTACCGTTTTGTTGCCTTCGTCCTCGCCTTTGCCTTCGTCCTCGCCTTTGCCTTCGTCCTCGCCTTCGTCGGCGGT
>JAITFA010000117.1 GCA_031281685.1 Treponema sp.
GCGGCAAGCTGGACGTGCTTATGGTCAGCGCGGGTATCAGCGATGGTTCGTATACCGAGGTTCACGCGGTAAATGGCGACGATGCCAGCCTCGTAAGCCTCAGCGTCATCCTCAAGGAAAAGGTGTAAGGAGCAGATTATGGCGGTCATTGAGATAAAGGGCTTAAAGCGCCTGTACGAACTTGACGGAATCACGGTGAGAGCGTTGAAAGGCGTGGACTTTTCCGCTGAACAGGGAGAATTCGTGGCGGTTATGGGACCGTCCGGCTCCGGTAAGTCAACCCTGATGAACATACTGGGATGTCTGGACAAGCCGAGCGCGGGAACCTACACGCTTGACGGCATCGAAACATCAATATCAGACACAGATACCTTTGCCTTCATCAGAAACCAGAAAATCGGCTTTGTGTTTCAGGCGTTTAACCTCTTGTCCCGCACGAGCGCCATTGAGAATGTGGAACTGCCGCTCCTGTATAGCAAAACGCGGATCAAAGATGCCCGTGTTCGCGCTGAAGCAGCCCTTAACGAGGTGGGCTTGGGCAGCCGGCTCCATCACATGCCGTCCCAGCTTTCCGGGGGGCAGCAGCAGCGCGTTGCTATTGCCCGCGCTATGGTTAATGACCCGGCGTTCATCCTTGCCGACGAACCGACCGGCAACCTTGACACTGAAATGACACTGGAAATCATGGCGCTGTTTCAGCAGCTCAACAATCGCGGCAAGACCATTGTCATGGTAACGCATGAGCCGGAACTGGCAGTTTACATGAAGCGCATCATTACCCTGCGCGACGGTGAAATAGTGTCTGACACCAAAGTTACTGAACGCCGCAGCGCCGCCGATGACCTCGCCAAATGGAAACGCGAACACGAGGAGCTATCGACTTTCGCTGTGGCTAACATCGTGTCGCGCACAGCCGCGCTCAATGTAATTGAGGAGGCGTCATGAACCCGCTATTGCTTATCCAGATTTGCTTTAAGAGCATATTGAGAAACCGGATGCGGAGCCTACTGACATCCCTGGGCATTATCATTGGCGTTGGGTCGGTCATCATCATGGTTTCGCTGGGTGAAGGCTCGCAGAAGCAGATTGAGGCTCAGATTGAGGCAATGGGTACGAATCTCTTAATGGTGTCGGGAGCGCGGGTAATGATGCGGCCCGGACAACAGATAACGCGCTCAACTCGTCAGATTACCCAAAGCGATGCTAAGAAGATTAAGACAGAGTCGAGCTACGCAGCCGCAGTTTCCGGCATGAGCCAGCGCTCATTCACGGTGTCTGGCGCCGCAGGTTCGGCGTCGGTAATGGTGGCGGGCGTTGGGGAAGACTATCCAACTATACGGGGCTATGAGCTTGATTCCGGCACGTTCTTCACTGACGCGGACGGTACGGAGCGAAACCGCCTCGCGGTGCTTGGTCCCACCACTGCCGAGACCCTGTTTGGCACGAGCGCTGACGTTATTGGACAGCAGTTCCGTATTGACAGCCACATTTTTACGGTGATTGGCGTGCTGAAGTCCAAAGGCTCAAGCGGCAATGGCGACGATCAAGACGACCTCATCATGGTCCCGCTGGAAACCATGCTGACGCGCCTTACCAACAGCAAGAACTTGCAGATGATCGCCATTAGCGTGGTTGACAAGGCGTATATGAGCGCCGCAGCCGCTGAAATCACGGCGATCATGCGTGAAGCGCACAACATCAGCGCCAATGGAACCGACGATTTCTCGATTATGAACAGCGCCGATATGCTTGAGATGGCAACCTCGACCTCGCAAAGCCTGACCATACTGCTTGCGGCGATTGCCGGCGTGTCTCTGCTTGTCGGCGGCATCGGCATTATGAACATCATGCTGGTTTCAGTAACCGAGCGCACCCGCGAAATCGGTATCCGTATGTCAGTGGGGGCGCGGAAACGCGACATCTTGTTCCAGTTTCTGTCCGAGTCGATCATCCTCAGCCTCATGGGTGGGCTTATCGGTATTGGTATGGCGTTTCTGGTCTGCCGCGTTATGAGCGCGATGAACATCGCCACTTCGATTAACCCGCTCATCGTAACCATTGCCGCGGCGTTTGCGGCGCTCGTCGGCATTGTCTTTGGCTACTATCCTGCGCGGAAAGCAGCGGGTCTCTACCCGATAGACGCGCTGAGATACGAATAACATAAGGAAGTAATGGGTATGAAAACAGCATGGGTATTGGTACTGATAATCATAGGCGTCTTCAGCATTGAGGCGGAGACCCTTACGCTGGAACAGGCGAGGGAACTGGCGCTGGCTAACTCGAAAGACCTCGCCAAGTATAACCTGACGGTAAGCAACAGCCGGCTTGCTGAACAGGCCGACTTCTTTAGCAAATACCTGCCCACGCTATCCGCGAGTGCGAGCGCTTCGACGAACCTGTGGAGCGTGAGCAGTGGCGACAGCGCGGGCGGCGCAAGCGGCGCTTCGTCAGGCGATAACGTGCTGTACGACGGCCTTAGGGTAAGCGGAACACTCACGGCGCAGGAACGCATCACGCTGTATGATGGCGGAAGCGCCCGTATCGCCAGTGAGATTCGCGCCATTGGCAATGAGGCAACGCGGATTCAGGCGCTGGAAGCCTACTTCTCGGTGCTGACCAACACGGATAACGCCTACTATGCGGTGTTGCAGGCGCAGGCAGCGCTGACGGCTGCGGAGTTAAGCCTTGAAAACGCGGAGTTGAGCCTTGCCATTGCCGAGGTGCGTCTCGAAACCGGCGTTATCAGCGCCGGCGACTACCTCAAGGCACTGATCGAAAAGGAAACTCAGGAGAATAGCCGCAATCAGGCGCGGCGCGACCTCAGTCTTAAGCACACCCAGTTTCAGAACATCATCGGGCTTGCCGGCGCTCAGGACTTGGAACCCGTGAACATTGACGCCTACGAGAACGTTCTGCAAACCCTCGCCAGCCTAAGCGATGCGGAGATTGACACGCTCTACGCCGCGCTCTGGAAAAGCGTGGAGAGCAGTAACCCCGCGTTGAGCAGGTCCGCGCTCTCGTACCAGCAGGCGGGAAAGAACCTTGAGGCAGCGCAAAGCAAGTATCTGCCGACCGTCAGCGCCACCGCGTCTGCCACCGCGGGTCTCAACTGGACGCCTTCCAGCGAGAGCTTCACGACGAGTACCAGCGGCAGTCTCTCCCTGAACGTCTCGATTCCGCTTGACGTGTGGGTAACAGCGAACAGTGTTGCCCAGCAGAAAAACAACCTGTCGTCAACGAACCTTGACTATGAGGCTTCGCGGGAAAACGCCGCCGTCAACCTGATGAGCGCGCTGTATACCGCGGTTCAGCAGGCGAGCGCCGCGCTGTCCAGCCGCCGGTCTTACGAACTGAGTCAGCAGAACTATGATTACACCATGGAACGCTACAAGCTGTCGCAAAGTTCCATCGCTGACCTTACCGGCGCCAGCCTCACCCTTACCACTAGCCACAACGCGCTGAACAACGCGCAGTTTACCTTCCTGAAGAGCCTTTCCGCCATAAGGAGCCTCGGCGCGTTTGAGGAAGAGAGCGTGATAATCGACATGGCGCTGGCGAGCAAGGTTCGCTAAGGAGGGCAGCGTGCGCTTTCAGACCGTAGCATCGCTGGTTTCACTTTTCAACACTCGCGCCTATATTAAAAACATGCATGAAAAGATACCCATACGAACCGCGTCGCTGATTGTCGCTATACTTGGCTGGCTGCTGGTAACAGCCCTCGCCGCCTTTATCACATGGAGCCTGCGTGACCGGGCTGGCATCATCCGCGATAAGGACAACGAGCAGATCATAAACATACTCTTCGCCAGCCTGCGCGGGTATGACGATTTCGGCGCGGCAATTAAGGCAAACTCCTTGCTAAAGGAACGCATAACCGGTTTCGCCATGTATGACGTTGACTTTACCCCGCTCTACCGATGGGGCGACACACCCGCCGTTTTTGACGAGCGCCTGCTGGGAAACAGAACGAGGACACATGGGGAAGACCGCTTTGAAGACCGCTTCTTTGAGTTAGGAAGTTTCGGGCGTTATATCAGTTCATCGCCCGGTGAGCGTTCCACGCGGGTTGTGTTTCACACCGACCGCCTGATTCCGCGTATGCCTCCGATACTGTCGGAAGAGGACAGGACGGAAGACAACAAACAGTATGGTCTTCTAAAGATAGCGAATGACTCTGACCCGGTTCAATTACAGAAAGACGGGTCTCGTCTCCCAGCCGCGACAAATAAGACGCGGCGCGTCATTACCATAGCGCCGCAGGAATACTTTACGCTTATGATTTCGCTGGCAAGGGGTGAATACATCTACATCGACATCATTCACCCTACGTTCTGGATTACCCACATCGCCACGCTCGTCTTCCTGCCCATCTGGGAACTCGCGTTTCTGTTCCTGATGTGGTATATCCGCCGGCTCTACCTTCGCAACCACGAGTACCGTGAGCGCATTGAGGCGCAGAAGAATCTGGTGGTACTGGGAACCGCCGCCAGTACCCTAGCGCATGAAATCAAGAACCCGCTTCTGTCGATCCGGTTACAGACCGGCATCCTCAAGAAGCTCTATCCCGGCGGCAGCGAGGAACTGGCAATCATAGATGACGAAGTTGAGCGCATAGCGGCGCTGATCTATCGGGTTAATGATTACCTGCGCGAGGCAGAGGGCAGCCCCGTTGCCATCAAGATAGGTGATTTCGTAAACAAGACTTCGCGCCGGCTCTGCGGACGCAACCTAGTGAGCGAGGAAAGCGCGAGCGACGCGCTTGTCTGCATGGACACTGAGCGGGCGCGCTCGGTCTTTGAGAACATCATCCGCAACGCGCTTGAAGCCGGCGGCAATGAAGCCGGCGTTGGCGCGTCAGTTGTCCGTGTGGGCAGCATGGTTGTTGTCAGCGTCTTTGACCGGGGCAAGGGCATTGCGGAGGCTGACCTTAAACGGGTCTTTGACCCCTTTTTTACCAAGAAAAGCACTGGTACAGGTATCGGGCTTGCCATCAGCAAGCGCTTCGTTGAGGCGGTTGGCGGTACTATCGAGCTTGCCAACCGTGAGGGCGGCGGCGTTGTGGCTATGATTACCTTACCGGAGCGCAAAATAGATTGAGCAGAGCGAGTCTGTGTCATAGTGGGGAGATGCTCCCCCGCGTAGGGGGGAGAGAGTCTCACCAGTAGTTAAGAAAGGAACTTACCAGTAGGTGAGAAAGGAGAACTATTATGAAGATTTTAATCGTCGATGATGAACGGAACATCAGGCTTTCGCTAAAGAAATACCTAAGCCTTGAGGACATTGAGTCGGAAAGCGCGGAGAGCGGAGAGGCTGCGCTTGGTTATCTGGAGACCGAACACTTTGACGCCGTGGTACTTGACCTGAAACTGCCGCTGATGAGTGGACAGGAGGTGCTTGAGTGGATGCAGACACGCGGCATACTGACACCGGTGATCATGATTTCCGCCCATGGGCAGATTGCTGACGCGGTGGAAGCCCTGAAACGCGGCGCAAAGGACTATCTGGTAAAGCCCTTTGACCCAGCGGAGCTCACCATCAAGATACGGAGTCTGGTTGACAACAAACGCCGTGAGAACCTTATTGAGGCTGACAACCGCACACGAGACCGCGCTCAAACATCGCTGGTGGGTAACAGTGACGCCATGCGGCGCATCTCAGCCCAGATCGACAAGATTGCCTCGGCTGACGTTACGGTGCTTATCACCGGCGAGAGCGGCACGGGCAAGGAAGTTGTGGCGCGGGAGATACATGCGCGAAGCGCCAAGAGCGCAGAGCCGTTTGTGGCGGTGAACATCGGCGGCATACACGAATCGCTGATGGAGAGCGAGCTTTTCGGGCATGAGAAGGGCGCGTTTACCGGCGCGGTGTCTCGTAAACAGGGCTTGTTTGAGCTTGCCGGCAACGGCTGCCTCTTCCTTGACGAGATCGGCGAGATGCCCATGCCGTTGCAGGTGAAACTACTGCGCGTTTTGCAGGAGCGCAAGATTCGGCGGCTGGGCGGCGTGAGCGATATTCCAGTAACCGCGAGGATTGTCTCTGCCACTAACCGCAACCTTGAGGATATGGTGAAAAAAGGCGCGTTCCGCGAAGACCTGTATTATCGTATAAACGTTTTCCGCATTGAACTCCCTCCTTTGCGGGAGCGGCGGGATGATATTCCCCCGCTCGCTGAACATCTGACGCGCAAGCTGGCGTCGCGCATGGGTCGCCTTGCGCCGAAACTCACGGATGAAGCGATTGAGCGCCTCCGCGCCTATTCATGGTCAGGCAACATCCGGGAACTGGAGAACGTGCTGGAGCGTGCGCTCATCTTTTGTAACGGCACGACCATTGAAAGCGCTGACCTTGACTTGCGCTCCGTACCGCATGTGGCGACGCGGGTAACAGCGTCAACAACGACCAGCGCGGCCACGGGTGGCGCAACTAACAGTGCGCGTTCCCTTGACAGCATAGAGCGGGAGGCTGTCAAAGCCGCCCTGCTTCAGTGTAAGGGCAACCGTACCCGCGCTGCCGAGCAGTTAGGCATCAGTCGTAAAACCATACTGAATAAAATTAAGGCTTATGGGCTTTAGTGTCCTGACAATCGCTGACTTGCTTATACAACGTGAGTTCCCCGCGTTCCTAAACCAGTAAAAGCCGTTTTCCAGCTCCCCACTACGCGGGGGAGGCGTTCTCACCTATGCGTTAGACTTGCTCTAAACACCGCGTTAGAGAGGATAAGCGGGAAGGGCTTAGCCCCGCCCACCCACCTTCGTCTCTGGCACCGGCGCTGGGCTTAGGTATCTGACACCTATGTCTGAC
>JAITFA010000026.1 GCA_031281685.1 Treponema sp.
CACTTTGCTTCAAGCGCCGTGCCGCCGTTTCCCGGCGCGACAAAGACCTTCTCAAGCAACTCTGACTCGGCGAGCTTCCACGCAATAGCGTGTTCCCGTCCGCCGCCTCCAATAAGCAATACCTTCACAAATTCTCCTTATCTTTATTCTAACATTATGTCTGTTTTGCGACAATACAGCCGGGGCATCGGCGTCTACAGCAGAGACACAATCCAAAAAGACTAACACTCGCTGAGTTCTTCCTAACACTCCGCGCGTTTTTCTGATATGTCCTGCAGTGCCTGCCTCGTTACGCTATAACAGTGTTAAGTTATAGCTGTGGAACAACATGAAGGCGCTGATCGATACGCCTCCCTCAAAGCCCTTGCCCTTGACGCGCCCCTTGAGCCGGGCGTTTACCTTTGGAAGGACAGCGGCAATACAATCATCTATATTGGCAAGGCCAAGGTACTGCGGAACCGTCTGCGCTCTTACTTCGCGGGGAAGAAAGACGCCAAAACCGCCACGCTCCTGAAACACGCCGCCGCTATCGAAACCATCATCACGACTAATGAGTATGAGGCGCTGTTGCTTGAAAACACGCTCATCAAGCAGTACTGGCCCCGTTACAACATCGCTCTCAAGGACGATAAAACCTATCCCATGGTGCGGATCAGCGCCGAGCGTTTCCCGCGGGTATCCAAAACGCGGCGCATCATTGAGGATGGCTCGCGCTACTTTGGCCCGTTTCCTAACGGCAGGGCTGTGGACACCTTGTTGACGCTTGTGGAAAAGCTCTATCCCCTGCGGAAGTGCCGGATACTTCGTAAGAGAAAAACCCCGTGCATGTACTATCACATTGACCGCTGTAGTGGACCGTGTTGTGGCAGAATCAACGAAGAAGCCTATGAAGCGATTATCAATCGCGCCATGCGCTTTTTTTCAGGCGATATGGAAGCGCTTATCATAGACCTTACCGCTCAGATGCACCAAGAGGCCGCGGCTCTTCACTTTGAGAAGGCGGTGGACTTCCGCGACGCGATAGCCGCCATTGAAAGCCTTTCGCCGGAAAACGCGGTGGTTGACTTTGACCCGGAAAGCCGTGATTACATCGCTTGGGCAAGTGAAGGTACGCTCACCACCTTCACGGTTTTTTCTTTGCGCGACGGCAAGATGCGGGGCCGGGAACTCTTCCGCGCCCGTTCCGCGGCTACAGACGAAGAATCCCTCGAAACGTTTGTCGCCGCCTATTACACGCCGGATCGTCCGCCGCCTATGCATATCTTTATCCAAACAGAACTTCACGGACAGGAGAGCGGCGCGCCCAGCCGCGTACTTCTGCAAAACTGGTTTACCGAAATCTTTGGACGTGCGCCAGCGCTGCTCGCGCCCAGCGAAAAACGACATGAGGCGGTGCTGGCTATGGCGAGGCAGAACGCGCTTGAGGACCTGCGGCGGCGGCTCAAGGAGCGCGGCGCTGGTCCGGCGCTGGACGAACTCGTGCGGGCGCTAGATTTGCGCACGCGGCCAGTTCGTATTGAAGGCTTTGATATTGCCCAGCTTGACGGAAAACACCCGGTGGCGTCGCTCATCTCGTTCAGGAACGGCGTACCAGACAAGAAGAACTACCGCGCCTTCAAACTGCGGACTGTGGTAGGCGTGGTTGATGACTTTGCCGCTATGCGGGAGGTGGTGCGCCGCCGCTACTCGCGGCTTCTACGGGAAGGCGCGGAACTGCCTGACCTTATTCTCATTGACGGCGGTATAGGTCAGGTGAACGCGGCTAAGGGCGTGCTGGACGAACTGGGGATTACCTGCGACATTGTGGGGCTTGCCAAGCGGGAAGAGGAGCTTTATCTCCCCCATACAACAGAACCGATACGGCTTCCCCAGCGGTCGGATGGACTTAAAGTGTTACAGTTCGTGCGTGATGAAACTCACCGTTTCGCCACAACCTTAAACCAGAAGCTGCGCTCAAAAGAGATCGCCTTTTCACGGCTGGAAATGGTGAAGGGCGTTGGTCCAAAGAAAGCCGCCGCGCTTATGAAGCGCTATCGTAACATGGCTTCCATAGCCGCCGCGAGTGTCGCGGACATCAGAGCCGCTGCCGCGCTTAACGAGAACACGGCGCTGGCAATCAAAGCCGCAGTGTCAGAGGCGCTGTCCTCGCAAAACAAGCCGCCACAGGCGCGTGGTCGTGGGGACGGGAGCGTAGGCAAGTATCTGGCGTTGCTCGCAATGGAAGACAGCGCGGCTGAATTCGCTGTGGCCGAAACGCCGCCTGATTACGCCAAGCCGTAGCGCCTGTATTACATGCACGATGGCGTTACGGTAAGCGGGGAAATCATTGAGGTAATGTGAGTTCGACCCTAGAGACGCTCCCCCGCATAGTGGGGAGACGCTCCCCCGCGTAGGTGAGAGGTGTTGTGGAACGGAGCGGCAGGCAAGGCGAGGCAGGGTCTACCATACCCTTTATACCCTTTACACGATACGTCCGCTTGGCTAAGGTGCAAGCATGAAGCTGGGTAAACGAAACGTTTTCTTCTTTATAATACCTGTTTTTGTTCTCCTATTATGTGGCGTGTTCCTCCTTCGTGCGCCTGTGCTGCTTGTTACTGACGCGCCGTTTGACGCGCTTTACGGCAAAACGCGGGCTTTGCTAAAACGGGTCGAGGCTTCTCTGCGCCTGTTCCGGCGGGTTAGGCCAGTAAGCGTCTCTGTTGACGCTGGTTCCGACATTGTGGCGTTTGCAGTGGAGGTGGCTGCCCGGTCTCCGTACCTTGTCCTGTTTCCCTACCGGTATCTGGAAGGAGCGCGGCGTTACGCGGAAGCGTTTCCTGAAACGCCAGTGTTTGTTCTTGGAGGCCGGAGCCGGGAGGATACCGAGCCTCTGGGTTTTGTCAGCACGGATTCGGCGACGGATTTCTACCGTGCCGGGCTGTGCGCCGCGCTTATTGCCTCGGATGCGCAGCAAGTCGCGGGAGAGGTTCTGCTGTTTCAGGGAGATCCGATTCCTGTAGAGTGGTCTGCGGCTTTTCTCGCTGGTCTTCGGGAAAAAGGCTTTGAGAGGGAACCAAAATACCTTAGTGTTACCGAGGATTATTCCGATACTCAAAATGTCGTTTGTGTTGTTATGAGCGGACAGGCGACAACATTTCTTGAACGGAATCTCAACATCCCGGTAATTCTTTTTTCCTGGGTAGACCCGGCGTTGACATCTCAGGCGATTACGGTGATTTTTGATGATTCTCCCTGGGCGCTTCTTATCAGGGTGGCGCGAGCGATGGGAAAGGAGGGAACGTCGCTTCCGTCGGAAATGGTATTTCCTGCGGAAAGAATGGCGGATAGAAACATGTTGAAACAGATACGCGAAAAAATGTTTAACTAAAAAGATAAAATTGCCTTGAAAGGCGATCTGGGGGTTTGACAAAGTTTGCGTAAGACAGTATGATAAGTTTAAATTATTTCCTATATAAAAGGAGTAGAGAATGAAACATGGTAGATTTGCTATATGCTTGCTTCTCTTGGCAGGTATAGCAGTAACAGCGGCGTTTGGTGATGAACAAGTCTTTGTTCTTGAAGCCAAAGTCATGGACAGCTTCGATGATGGTGTCCCAGCCTATTGGGGGGAGACGCTTGATTGGCGGATTGAGGCGAGTAAGTTCAAAACAGATGGTTTCCCAAAGATTCAGCGCATAGCGACATGGCCGGAAGCACTGTATCCGAAGACATATCTGTCGACGGCAAAGGATACGGAGTATCCGGACGAGGAAAGCCGCAGGTCTCTGGGTATCAACAGCAGTTTTACTCGTAGAGGGTATAACTGGGTGGATGTGTATCCGGTGGGTCCAGATGCGGGGGACTGGGACGAAGAAAGACAAGTCTTTCTCAACAAAGGCATTGGCTTTGACCTCCCCGGACGGGTTCAGTACTTGGATATGTGGGTTTGGGGTTCAAACCTGAACTACACGCTTGAAGCTTATTTCAGGGACTACAATGGCGTGATTCGCACAGTGGATATGGGTAGTCTCGCCTATGGGGGGTGGAAGAATTTGCGGGTACGGATTCCCAGCACCTTCTCTCAGACCAAGAAGGTGTTGCCTAACTACACACCTCTGCGCTTTATCAAGTTCCGTATCTGGACATCACCTACGGAAATCGTCGATCAGCCCGATCTTAGGTTTCCTAACAATAAGACCGGTGTCTATATCTATTTCGATAATCTCAGGATTCTGACGGATATGTTTGAAGCGCCCTATGATGGTCGAGAATTGGAAGACATTGCCAAGACCCAGGAACTCTGGGGCACAGCTGACGAAACTAATTAAGGAGGGGCTAAATGAAACGATACGCTATTATCGCCATCGCGCTCTTGAGCGCCACAGCAGCATTCGCCCAAGTACAGGGAGATCCGGTGGACGGAAATACAAATGCCCGCCAGCTTGGTATTGATACGGCACAGCAGGACCTCAAAGAGGTTTCGGTTGATAAATTCGAGCAGGAGGGGTATTGGCGCGCTTCAATATCCTCTGACAGCGGGTTTATCTCTTCAAGACTGTTTGAAGGCAGTCCCGCCGGGAAAGTGCCTATTCCCGAAGAGGCAGATCTCGGTATCCCAGATGCCCACGTCTTGGGCGCCCGGGTTGATTTCCTGCGCCGTGGCCACGCCAGCTTTACCTTGTCTCCGGCTCACCCGATTCCTATCGAGGGAATCACCAAGACTATCTCTGTATGGGCTGCGGGCCGGAACTACAATCACAAACTGAATATCCTTATTCAGGATTATTTTGGCCGGACATTCGAACTTGCCTTGGGTACTCTCAACTTCCAGGGCTGGAAAAAACTCACCGTAGCGATTCCCCCACAGGCAGAGGACGGCAGGAATGGTATTGTTCAGCGGAATTATCATTACAACAATGACTTAGGTATCAAAGTCCTCGGTTTCCGGGTTGATTGCGATCCCTCTGAGACGTTTGGTACATACTACCTCTACTTGGATGACCTCCGTGCCGTTACCGACATCTTCGCTGAGAACAGTCGTGATTCTGACGACATGGCTGACGCCTGGTAAAACTCCCATTTTTATAAAAGACCGCCTTGAGGCGGTCTTTTTTTCATGGATTTAGCGTGACAGCGTTAAGGAAGCGTCAACTTTTATAGCTATACCATTTACCGATAATATGGGTATGGTTAGGACGCAAGATACCCTACAGCAAAAAACAAGATCACAGTCATATCCAGAACTGTTGAACTATGGCCTGTTTATCACTTCGTCAAAGTTAAAACCTGAATCAAGCCTCCTCTTAAAAGCTGAAAACCTGGCTAAACCAAAATCAAGCCTCCTTGCCAGAGCTGAACAGCAGACACAAAAACAGCAATCCGCTCAGGGATTACTGGCGAAAGCTGAAAGTAAGAGAATAAACCATCCATTTACGCAAGCTGTTACGGCGCAGCAAGTAATAAAGCCGCAGGCAACGTCTACGCCGACCATCGCTACAGATCAGGCAACCAAGACTGTTCAGCCGGAGAAACCCACAGAATCGCTTCGGACAGTCAGATTCCCCATTGCTATGAAACTGATAGCAATTATAAGTATCTTCATGCTTATTTCCATGGGGGTTATCACGGCGCTGGCATCGTATCTACTAAGCGATGACGTGCGCCTCACTGCTGAGGATAACAACTATAGCATCAATCGTAAGCTTGCGGCGGCAACGGAAACCACACTGAATACGATGCATTCAAAAGCTCTGGTCTTGCTCAACAGTCTGGCCTTTATACCGAACCAATCGGCGGAAGCGCTGGCGTACTTCTTTGAGCAGAACCAAGACATCACCGGTATCGCGGTTTCTTTTAACGAGACCTTTCTGCTGTCCGCTGAACAGTTGTCCAGTAATCCACTTTTTTTCCTTAATGGACAGAAAGAGCTGGATACTGCGTTGCTGAGAGCATGGCTTGCCGCACAGAATGAGGCAATGGAACGGGCCATGGCTGGAGAAATCCTCACCTTGAACGCAATTCCAGTACTGGATACCTCAGATGTGGCGATGTTCTTTCCGTGGGGGGAGAATGCGGCGGTTATCTTCTTTTCTACTAAAGGCCTGATTGAAGGTGGCGAAACCAATCAGTCCTTCCTGATAAACGAAGTGGGCGATGTTCTTGTCCACTCTGAGCCGAGCGTTGTAGGCAAGAACAGGAGAGACGATCCCTTTGTGCAAACCGCACTGGGAAGTGAGACGCGCTCTCTTCAGACTGTCTATGTGAATGAACAAAATGCCGAATTTCTGGGTGCTTTTCAGCGCCTGTCAATCGGTGGTGTTACGGTCATCACCACGATCCCTCTCGCGGTGGTACTGCGCGGCATCACCACTGTTACATGGCGGAACATTTTTCTGACTGCTGGAATACTCGTGCTTTCCATAGTCTTTATCCTGCTTTTTTCCCGAACCCTCAGTAAACCTTTAACAGCGCTTACTCAAGCCGCCAGACAGATTGAGAATGGTACTTATCACATTTCCATTAAAAATAAAAACCGTGATGAAATCGGAATGTTAAGCGAAAGTTTTATCAGCATGGGTCATGGACTTGAGAACTTTGAACGCTTTACCAACAAGGTATTGGCGCGACTCGCCCAGAACGGCAAGCTCGCTACCGGCGGAACCGATAAATCTGCCACTATCTTCTTTTCGGACATTCGCGGTTTCACCGCTATAAGCGAAAAACTCAAGGCCTCGGAAGTGGTTGATTTCATCAATGACTATATGCAGCGCATGGTAAAGTGCGTACTCATGACCAACGGAACCATCGACAAGTTCATAGGGGATGCGGTCATGGCGCATTGGGGTGCGATTGAAACAAGCGGCTCACCAGAGGAGGATGCGCTCAACTGCGTGAAGGCCGCGCTTATGATGAGGGCAGCGCTCCGCGCCTTTAATCGTGGGCGCGGTACGGAAAAGAAGCCGATCATCAAGATTGGTTGCGGCATTAACAGCGGAAATGTAGTGGCCGGACAGATCGGTTCCGAGGAACGCATGGAGTATACTGTTATTGGGGATGCGGTGAGCTTCGCGGATCGCGCTGAAACACTGAACAAGCCTTTTGGCACGGATATTATGATTACCGAACATACTTGGAAGCTCTGTGGTTATTACCTCATTACTGAGGAGATGCCGTCTGTTACTGAGGGCGGGAAGAAGGTTCGTATGTTCGCAGTAGTGAACATACGCGATGCTGAAGATGCTAATGAGATGCTAAGACAGCTTGCCGAGATACCTAAAAATGACATTAGGCTTTGCCGACAGTGTATTGGCCCCATGGGGCCGAAGACTGTGGCTGAATTGAGAACATTGTTGGATATTCCTACGCCAGACTTGAGCGCGGTCAATGTCGATGAGGAGGAGAAGAAATATAAAGTTCAGCAAAAGCCTGAAGGAACAAAGCAATGAAAGTGAAAACACAACAGAAACAGCGGCAAGGCGGTCTACAGCGTACGGTAGTTGTCGATGTGTTTGTGGTGCTTTTTTGTCTTTCCGGCGCCACAAGCGGTATCTATCTTTTCTGGCAGGACCTTAACCGCT
>JAITFA010000109.1 GCA_031281685.1 Treponema sp.
TATTCGGATGAGCCGGTTTATAGTAGCTGTCTACCAGCGTGCCGATTTCATCGGTGAATGACCACACCACCAATTTGTTCGGGTCCGCGCTTTCGCTTTTGCTACATCCGCCCATCGCCGCGATAAGCAGCGCAACACAGAGATACAAAACTAATTTTTTCATACATTATCCTCCAAAAGTATAATAGTTTACGATAAAGTAAGCCTGAAGTATCTGCCAACGGAGACACGTACTTCATGCAGGGAACGGTCGAAGCGGCCCTTATCGTACTGGGGCTGGCGCCTGACCGAAAGAATCCGGATCATTTCTCTAATATCTGGGAACGGCTCTTTGCGCGTCCGCCCATCGTTTGGTAAACTCCTGCGGCGTGATCGACAAGCCGAAAAGCTCCTGAGAAGCGCTCAACATCACATCCGCCACTTCCGGGGTCAGAGACTGGTCGTACCAGAGCTGCACGTCCGGCGCAGCCAGAATGGTGTCGAAAACCTGCTTTACCAGCGGGTCCGTAATGGTAACGCCTTTGAGCGGCGGAATACGGCCCGCGGCAATGCGGTCTTTGACGGACTGCTCGTCAAGGAGATACGTCAGCATTTCAAACACCTTTTCGGGGTTGGCTGTGCGGCTGGAGATGTGGTAGAAGTTGTCGCCAATAGTACCCGTAACGGTTTTAGGGTTCCCCAAGCCGGTTTCATCGGCGGGGAAATTGAAAAACCCGATTTTGCTCAAAAAGGCGGGGTTTTCGCCCTGCACGGTCGAGGCAAACCAACTTCCCTGTATAATCATGGCGGTCTGTCCGGCGTAAAGCAAGGTGCGTGATTGCCCGGAATCCTCGTCAAGGCCGTTAAAGCCTTCGTTAAAGTAACCTTTCCTGACCCAGCTTTGAATCTTTTCCGCCGCCCATACAAACGCCGAATCCTCAAAACTGCTGGTTCCAGCCAGGGCATTGACAAAAGGCTCAAGACCGCCGCGACGGGCAGGCAGAATCTGGTAGTACATCATGCCCGTCCACTTGGTCATGTTCGCCAGGGAGAACGGGGTTATGCCGTTTGCCTTGAGCGTATCGCAAGCAGCCTCAAGTTCCGCGATAGTCGCGGGTACTTTGATGTTGTATGTGGCGAAGATGTCTTTGTTGTACCAGACGCCCTCAATAGCCGCGTTTTCACAGGGGAAGCCGTAAATCTTTCCGTTTACCGTAGCCTGGGCAATACCCGCGTCAAGAAATTTCGCCTTGTAGCCGCCGGCGTCGAAGTACGGGGTCAGGTCTGTCAGCATCCCGGCTTTGACGTATTCGTTTGTCGCGCCGCCCGTCCAGGACATAAACACATCCGGCGTCTGACCTGAAGACATTGCCACGGCAATCTTCTGCTTGTAGGAATCGTTGGCCGTTATGGTGATATTGACCTTGTAATCCGGGTTGGCCGCCTCAAAACGCTTTACCGCGTTCTCGATAATCGCGGGACCCGGGTCCGTGTTCTGGATATGCCAGAATTCGATTGTCTTCTTGCCCCCGCCGCCCGATGACGCCTCCTTACCGCCTCCCGCGAACAGACTGGCCGCTGCTATATAGACGAGCAACGTCAACACAATAGCTTTTTTCATAAGATCGCTCCTGATAAAATATTAGGCTGCATACGCAGCCACAGGTTGATCGTATCATGGCTTTCTTAGGGCAATGTATCAATTCCTGCTTAGTTTGTATCAATTTCAACTTGTGCGCGAGAAGAACCGGGCGCGTCTGAAGAGACCAATACTGGTCGCGGGTGCGGGAAGCGGGGCGTCTGTCTGGGCAATGGCGATGGACTGGGCGGCAGTGGAAGCGGCGTCTGATATGCGGACACTGGTTGTTGCGCCATTGAGCAAGGCCAGTCTCTTATCAGCGGGAAGGGCGGCAAAAACCCGGTCTTCTCCTGAAAACCCCCTCCGCTCCGCGTCCCTGCCCGCCTCAGACGCAAAAACCGCCCCAAAACCACGGGGAAACAGCGTTACAGGCAGCCTCAGCGCCGCCATCATGATGCGGCTGCGGGCGATAGCCCAACACAGCGCCCACAAACCCGCGGGGTTCGCTTGGCTCGCCTAACACCCGGTTTCGGAACAGCCTCCATCGTTACTTTCTTTTACTTTTTTCCGGTACGCCGCCGGAGTGCAGCCTGTTTCGGCTTTGAACACTCGGTGGAAGGTGGGCAAACTGTCAAACCCGCATTTATAAGCAATCAGGGACACCGGCAAATCGGTCTTTAACAAAAATTCCAGAGCATGACTTACCCGTATCGTGGAGAGGTAGTCGTAAAAACTTCGTCCTGTCTGCTTCTTAAAAAGGTGGGCAAAGTAAGAAGGACTCAGCGCGGCGGTCCGAGCCGCCTCTTCAAGGTCAAGCTCGATGTTGTCAAAATTCTTAAAGATAAGCTGATAAACCCGTTCCATGCGCTGCTCCGTTACAAACGACGCTTGGTCTTTCATGGAGGACAGGAAAAGATTTGGCAGAGACTCGTGTTCCGGCGAACCGTTCCGCAGATAGACGAGCGCCAGTTGATACAGGTCCGACTTGACGGCAAGGCGGTATCCTTTTTTCTGTTCCCGGTATTCGTTAAACATATCGGTAAGAAGTCCGCAGGCCCGCGTGTGTAACGCTTTGTCCGAAGCGTCCCGTTCCGGGTACCCGCAGCCGCGCAGAACGGGCTTCCGGGAAAAAAGCGCCTCGCCCGCGACAATCCCCGCATCCTTCGAAAAGATGCCCATTTCAAACTGAAAAAATCGAAGGTGTGTTCCTTTTTCCGAATATGGATAGCCGTGTAACTGACCCGGATTGATAGCCACAATATCGCCTTGTAACGCCTCCCAAGCGTTTCCGTCTATATTTGCCTGGACTTTTCCGTCAAGAACGATAACTAGCTCGTAATACTCATGCCAATGGGAAGGAAAGATAAATTCGGGCAGCGCCGAATCCCAGCAGCGAAACGGGAAGGAAAAACCGAACTCTTCTTTTTCTTGCCACGGTATTTTTTTCATCTTTATACGGCTTTCCACTTTTTTACGCGGACAAAGCGCAGCAAACTCATGGCTCAGAGTACGTCAAAAAGGCATAAACCGCAAGTCGCCGCCCTGCCTCACAATCAATCTACCCGAAACAAGCCTGCTTCGGGCTTGCCGGAGGGCTGTTTCAGCTTGTCCTGTTCCCTGTTTATGGGAATGCGCGGGCGCAATACCCAAAACCCGCTCATTGGTTCGCGGGGGAACTTTACGGCGCTCTGGATAAACGCGGATTGCGCGGGTGACGGCGGTGGCGTTGAAGGCGCTTGTGAAAACGTTGAGCCTCACACTGCTTGTCGTGATACCCTTTTTTCCTGTTTTTGTAAAAAAGGCTTTTGCCCTCATGAAGGCAACTTCTGTTTATATGAAGAAAACTTCTACCTTCATAAGGAAAACTCTTGCCCACATAAGGAAAAGTTCTCTCCTCATGAGGAAAACTTTTTTCCTCACAAGGAAAAGTTCTCTCCTCACAAGGGAAAGTTTTTTCCTCATGAGGAAAAATTCTCTCCTCATGAGGAAAAGTTTTATCCTCATAAGGAAAAGTTTTTTCCTCACAAGGGAAAGTTTTTTCCTCATGAGGAAAAGTTCTCTCCTCATGAGGAAAAGTTCTCTCCTCATGAGGAAAAGTTCTCTCCTCACAAGGAAAAGTTCTCCCTTTACAAGAGAAAGAGTGGTACTAGGTTGGGGTGGAAAGCGGTACTAGTTAGACACTGATAGTGATTTTTGCCGGTAAAAAACCCTCAGCAGCGGCGGTAAGCGTTAATGGCTCCGGGTTCCCGCGTTCCGTGAGCGCGTAGATGACGAGCCGCCCGTGAAACACGCGACGGCGCGGCGCGGAATACTCGTCGCAGTCAGCCAGATTCCCGTTCTCTATGCCCAGCAGTACGCCCGCGCCAGTGAGCGAGACCGTAACGAGCGGCGTTTCCCTCACGCAGAGCCGGTTTTGCTCATCAAGCAGCTCCAGTTCTATCTGGACAACGCGATACTTGCCGCCGTCGTAGTCCGCCGCCGGCGCTTTGTCCGCCTGCCATTGGCGCAGGCGAAATTTGGTCGCGGGTAGAGTAGATTCCAGCGTGTCGCTAACTATGTCGCCGTTAGGCGTGACACCAACAACGCGCAGACTTCCCCATGTGAACGGAATCTTCCACAATAGGTACTCGCAGTTTGCGGGACGTTTCTGGCAAGCATAACTTATCCCGTTACAGAACAGTTCCGCTTCGTCAAGGTTGGTGTAGCAAACCACTATTACCTCAGCGTTGGGCTGATAGTTCCACGAGCGGAACAGTCCCTCGCCCCACTCCGGGCGCGCATATTCCTGTTCATAGCCGGTAACGAGATAGACCTGTGGGACGGCGTCCTGCCATAGGGTCTTTCGGCGGTAATATCCCGTCTTCTCATTACCCGCGAGGTCCAGTAAGCCCGCGAGAGAACCGCGTATGGGCCAGCCATAGGCTTCGCCCAAGAAATCAATACCAGTCCAGAGGAACTGCCCGCTGATGTACTCATGGTCAGTTACAGCCTTCCACGCCTGAAGACTGTGGCTATTCTCACTGCCGAGTATGGGCAGCCGGGGAAAACGCTGGTGATCCGCCTCGTAAAGCTGCTCCTTGTAGTTATAGCCAATGATGTCAAAGGAGTCGAAAAAGCCAATCCGGGAGGACAGTTCCGGGAAAGCAGCGGCGGCAAGCACTGGCCGGGTGTTGTCGTAGCGTTTCACAATGCGGACAAGCTCTGCGGCAATAGCGGCGAGGCGTTCCATGTTCGGCTTGTTCTCACTGTAGAGCATTTCCTTCTTGGGCTTGTTTTTGTCGTTATTGCCAAGCATTTCCATAAACAGAGGATGGCAGTAAGGATCGTTAGGATAGTCGATCTCGTTACCCACGCTCCACGCGATGATGCTGGGGTGATTGCGTCCCCGAATCACCATGTCGGCGAGGTCGCGCTCGTGCCATTCGGGGAAGTCTTCGTAATACCCCTGATGAACCGGCGGATACACGTTATGACCGTGGACCCATTTGTTCTTACAGCCTTCCCACTCGTCAAAGGATTCTTCCATCATCATAAAGCCCAGTTCATCGCAAAGCTCGTAGAGCGCCGGCGTGTGCGGGTTATGGCTGGCGCGAATCGCGTTGCAGCCCATTGCCTTGAGCTTTTCCAGCCTGCGCCGCCACACGTCAGCCCAGACCGCGCCGCCCAGACAGCCCGCGTCGTCATGTACGCACACGCCTTTGAGCTTGAGCGCCTTGTTGTTGAGGAAAAAGCCCTTGTCAGGGTCAAAGCGAATGGAACGAATGCCAGCGCGTATCGGTTGCGCGACATAATGCGCGTTGACGGCGTTCAGTTCCAGCCTCACGGCGTAAAGGAACGGCGTTTCCGGCGACCACATCCGGGGACCCGGAATCGTAACGCGGAGGGCAAAGGGCTTACCCGTGGAAGGACCAAGGGTTCCTATGCTTACTTTTTGCTTATAGACCTCGGTTAAAGACATGTTTAGTTCGATTTCCACGTTTTCGGCTTTGTCGCCGCGCGTATTGAGCGCCTCGCCTGTGACGAGCAGCGTTGCCGTATTGTTGTCGCCCAGCTCGCTCGTGACAACAATGCTGTCCTGCGGGATATAGACCGGATCGTGAATCTGCAGCGTAACTTTGCGGAAGATGCCGGAACCAGTGTACCATCGTGAATCAGCGATGTCTTCGTGGCATACCTGTACGGCGATTACGTTTTCCCTGTCCGCAAGGAGGCAGTGGGAAAGCGCGTACCGGGCGCGGCTATAACCGGATGCGCGTCCGCCTAAGTAATAGCCGTTGCACCAGACCTTGCTGTGTTTATACACGCCGTCAAAGTTGAGAAACACCAGTTTCTGAGCGGCTGACTTTTGTAAGACAAAGCGGGCGCGATACCAGCCGGTTCCACCCGGCAGATAGCCGGTTCCGCTTGCGTTCTGAGGCGAGAACGGCTGAGCTATTGCCCAGTCGTGAGGGACGATGACCGATTGCCATGCGCTGTCGTCAAAATCGCGCCGCCACGGGTCTTGGTGAGACGCGAGACTGAATCGCCAGTCCTGAAGATAAAGAATTTCCATTGACACCAACCTTTTGCCGGATATGTACAGAACACATTCTAGAACTTCTGGAATGTGTTCCAGGACTTCCAGAATGTATTCTAGAACTTCTGGAATGTGTTCTAGAAGTCTTAGAATGTGTTCTAGAACTTCCAGAATGTGTTCTAGAAGTTCTGGAATGTGTTCTAGAACTTCTGGAATGTATTCTAGAAGTTCTGGAATGTGTTCTAGAACTTCTGGAATGTGTTCTAGAAGTCTTGGAATGTGTTCCGCAGAGAACTGATCCAACTCCATCAGTATAAGCAAGTCCAGTGAAAAAGCAAGTAGGTTTTGAAATAGGTTTCACTGCTATAAGGATAGACAGAAGCGCCGGGCTTGGCATATTCTTTATATATGGCGGGCGTTGATAACATCACTATTTATGACATTGCGCAGGAGGCGGGGGTTTCTCCAGCCACAGTATCGCGGGTACTTACGAAAAAGGCGCGAGTGAGCGACAGAAAACGCATAGCGGTTGAGGCTCTGATTCAGAAGTACAAGTTTCAGCCAAACGTGCAGGCACGGAGCCTCAGTGATATGCACACCCGGGCGCTTGGTCTCATGGTTGCCGACATCTGCAATCCCTACTATGCGACGCTGGTTGTTGAATGTGAAAAAGCCGCGAACAGGCGCGGTTACACGATCCTGCTCTGCAATATCCTGAATAATAAGGAGCTTGAGAACGCTAATCTCGAAAAGCTCTACGCGCAACGGGTTGACGCGATCATTCAGATGGGCTGTAGAACTGACGATCTGGTCTCTGATCCGGATTATGTAATGCGCGTGAACCGGATCAGCCGGAAAATCCCCTTCATCACCACGGGAAAACTGGATGGAACTGATTGTTATTGCCTCAATATCAACCAAGCAGAGGCTATGCGGCTCGTGTTTGAGTACCTTGTTGCTTATGGTCATCGGGAAATCGCTCTCATCGGCGGTAAAAAACAGGATCGGGCAAGCTATCAACGCTGGCAGCAGTACATTTATCTCATGGGTGTTAATCACTTGCCGTTTCGTGAAGAGTACGTGCAGGAAAGCGGTTTCACTGCTGACGACGGGTACGCTTGTCTTCAGCGTCTTTTGCATAGCAGCCGCCTGCCGACCGCGGTTATTGCGCGCAATGATTACTGCGCGGTTGGCGCTTTACGCGCCGCGCATGAACACGGCATCTCCATACCCGGTGATCTGTCCCTCATCAGCTTTGACAACACGTTTCTATCAGAAATCGTTACGCCCCGGCTCACGTCAATTGATTATAACTACGCGGCGCTTGGCAATGCTCTGGTTGATCTTGCCATTAGCCTTGCTGAAACCGGCGATGCCCCGAAAAACAACCTCATAAACCCCCTGCTCATTGTACGCGACTCCTGCGCGCCCGCTGTTCATGCGTGATATAAAAATGGCTAGACTATGAACGAATCTATAGCGGCTTTCAAGGCACATATAACGTATACGGCGCGAGACCATGAGCGTGTAAACGCGGCGCTTGCCCTGCTTGAGGACTGGCCCGTGCCAGACCTTTTTCATACGCTAGGAACAGCGTCGATTTTGCTCGACCTTGATCTTGACGCGGACGCCGTTATTGCCGCGCTCCTGCTGGATACGCCCCTGTCAACCGCGCGGCAATGGTTTGGCGCTCAAGTCGCTATGCTGGTGGAGGACGTAACGCGGATTGCGACTTTACCCGCGAAGAACCGCACCCTGCATGAGGCTGAAAACATACGCAAGATGCTTTTTGCCATGGCGCGGGACATACGGGTTATCTTTATCAAACTTGCCGCAACGCTTTCGGAACTGCGGAATCTGGATCACCTGCCGGAACAGCAGCGCAAGGACTGCGCCCAAGCCTGCCTTGACATCTATGCGCCGCTTGCCGACCGGCTTGGCATTGCGTGGATCAAGGACGAACTTGAAGACCTTGCGCTCAAACAGCTTAACCGCGACGCCTATCAGCAGATTAAGGAGATCGTGGCGCGGAAAAGAAACGCGAGGGAAGCCTTTCTGGACGCCACACGAACCCTGGTCATGAAAGAGGCGGATAAAATTGGTCTAAAGATTGAGGTGGAAACCCGCGCAAAGCATTTCTACTCGATCTATCAAAAGATGCGGAAGCGCAATAAAGGCGCGGACGAGCTTTTTGACCTTTTCGGCCTGCGTATTTTGTGTAACAGCGTTGAGTCCTGTTATACACTGCTGGGGCTGGTACACCGGCTATGGAAGCCCATTGAGGGACGTTTCAAAGACTACATCGCCATGCCCAAAGCCAATGGCTATCAGAGCCTGCATACCACTGTTATGACTGTTGACGGAGACGGCAATCTGCTTGAGATACAGATTCGTACCGAAGAGATGCACCACGTTGCCGAGAACGGCATTGCCAGTCACTGGCTTTACAAGAAAGGCTCGACCCATGAAATTGTACGACCTGTGGACATCTCGATCGTCAACAAACTGCGGGAGTGGCGGCGGGAGGAAGGCGCTGATAAGCTGAGTTCCGCCTCGTTCCTTGACGTCATCAAGCGCGAGTTCCTGAAAGACTCGATCTATGTCTTCACCCCCCAAGGCAAGGTGATTGAGTTACCTGACGGCGCGACGGCGATTGACTTTGCCTACAGTATTCATTCGGCGATTGGCGAGCGATGCGTTGGCGCGAAGGCGGACGGCGCCATTATCCCCCTGAGTCAGCCGCTGCGGAATACGCAGGTTGTAGAGATACTCACGTCGCCCAGCGCCCACCCGCATCTCAACTGGCTCTCGTTTGTAAAGACCTCTAAGGCGCGAAGCAAGATACGCGCCTGGCTCCAGCAGAACGATTCCGCGTTCATAACGCCGTCCGCCGAAGCTACTGAGCAAAAGCCTGCGAGTAAGACGCCGCCATTGAAGACGGCGCAACCTTCGAGTACCCCACTGAAGCCCGCGCAGTTAGTGGCAACGTCTCAGCAGACCAATCAGTTTCTGCGCGTCAAAGTGCAGGATGAAAAGAATATGCTGGTTCATTTTGCCCGCTGCTGCAGCCCGATGAACGGCGATCCCATTGTCGGCTATGTATCGCGTGGGCGAGGTATCATCATTCACCAGCAGAACTGCTCCAACCTTGCTAACATCAGTGACTTTGAAGAGCGAAAGCTGGCGGTTGAGTGGGAGGAAACTACGCTGATACGGCGTTTCCGCATTGAGGCGCGTTTTGCGCCTGACCTTTTTTCCGAAATCGAGGGCGCGATTCGTAAACAGCGCGGCTATCTGCTTGGTGGGCGTCTTGAGGCAGACACGGCGAAACGATTAAGCGGCGTGTTTACGCTCCAGTTTGAGGCGCTGGACGATTTACGCAAGGCGATTAAGAACATCCGCGCCATTCCGTCGGTCTTGTTTATTCAGGGCATTTGATTCGCGGGCAGTGGACTGGACCGCCTGTGTAAAGGCGGGCAGCTTCGGTGGAAGCCGAGAGTAGGCGCCAGAGACACGGTGGAGACGCTCCACACTATGGGGTGAGCTACTGGCAAGGCTATGGTATTGGAGACCTGCCAAACTGGGCATAATCATCAGCGACATTCTCAAAATCAGACTTTGCCATGAAGTCGTGAAAACTGGCTGCTTCAAAACCTCCATTCGCAATAGCTGAACCTAGCAGCAAAGCTATCATAAATATCCCATACGTTTGATACTGATAGGTATGCGCTTCCTCGTGTTTACCCAAGTTCACATAGGCGGCGCGATTATAGCGGAGTAGGGCGCTATTTGAATTCCACCTTCGCAGATCCCCGCCGGCATGAATGATCGAATTGCCAAAGGTAATTGAACCATTTAGATTGAAACCAATGGTAAAGGTAATCGCGTTATTCTCTATGGAAATTCGAGCGCCCTTTCCAGTCATAAGGCTTGCCCCGCTTAATAGGGTCCCTGCTGCAACACCAAACGCGGTCATTGGAGCAGCCCATACTTTACCCGCTATGTCTTTGACAATATGTTTCACGAATCTACACCTCATGCTTTATGTAAAACGAAGTTTAACATATCTTTCAAGCTATGCGATAATAGAGGTATGCGCGGATACTTCTGTTTCATACTTATTGGCTTGTTTTCCTCTCTGTACGGGCTTGACCTGCCCACGCGGGAGATAGCCGACGATTCTTCGTTGCGGATGGCGTTGCGGGATACATGGTTCACCGAAGCGCCGGAGCGGGTCTTGGGCAGACCGTACTTCTATTACCGGTTGCCCAACGGCGACCGTGTTCAGGTGCGGGCTGAGGCTGGCGGGGAAGAGTTTACGACTATTCTGGCGAGGGAACTCAACGGCGACTACCCGGGATGGGCGCAGGGTTCATGGATACTGACCCGGCGGCGGGATACTGGCGAGGTGAGACGGATTCGGATATTCCTGCGAAGCGACCCGCAGGCTTACGTCCAGTTCCGGCCTCTTGATAAGGACCGCTCGGTCATGGATGTGGTGCTTTACGACGCTTATGTCGTGCGTTCACTGCCGCTGCCCTACTCAATTGAACGGCTCATGGTAGTTCCGGTTGAGGAGGCGCTTTCCATTGCCGGAAACAAGTTCCCTCGCCGTTATTTCGATCCCAACCCTGCTGAATACCGTGATATGCGGACAACGATCAGCAAGGTACAGCAAATTCTTCCACAACTTAGTTACCGCGACGATGGGGCTATTGACGAAAACGGACGCTATGTATTTATTGAAACGCTTGAACCACAGAGCGGGCAGCTTGGGCTTAACTGTTCCGGCTTTGCCAAGTGGGTCATTGACGGCATACTGCGTCCTTATACTGGCACAACACTGTCGATTCCCCCCCTGAAAACAGCCTTTGGCGAGCGCGGCTCCTCGTTTACTAAACCTTATGAGGAGCTTTATGACTTGTTTTTCGGCCTTGACTGGAGCCGGCATCTGGCTTCTATCGCGGGTACGATTCTGCGTACCCCAGACTCCGGTAATATCGAGGAGATTGAGGTACGCACCGCGCCCTTTGCCGCGCTTATCGAGCGAACCAGTAGCGGATCTATAATTCGCTCCTATCCTGACTACCAGCTTAACGTGGGCTTTCAGTCTGAGGGTATTCACGCGCTTCTCTATACCCTTGCCATTGATGAGCCGGGGAATCTTTACATCGCTACGATAAGCCGCGAGATGGCAAACGCGCAGCGTCTGCGTCAATACTTTCACCTTGCGATACTCTTGCCGCACTTCACAGAGGCGGGCGAGTTTCAGGTTACGGTCTTTGAAAGCGCGGCTGAAACCTCGTTTGCCAATTTCAATACACGGTATCCGGGACTGTTCATAAACTTGCTTCGCGTTCCGGTAGAAGCCCGCTTTGAGCCGTTTCAGGCTAACTTGCCCTGATGTGATACACGCGCTATTCTTGATAAATAAATATCTACTAGGAGTAGCGCGTGAAAAATTTCATTGACAAAGACTTCCTGCTTAATACAGCAACGGCTCAACGGCTTTACCATGAGGCAGCCGCTGAGGAGCCGATCTTCGATTATCACTGTCATCTTAACCCAAAAGAAATCGCTGACGATTGCCGCTTTCCTGACCTCGCGTCAGTCTGGCTTGGCGGGGATCACTACAAATGGCGGACTTTGCGGGCCAATGGCATTGACGAGCGTTTCATCACTGGTAACGCCGAGCCTTACGAGAAGTTCCTCGCCTGGGCTGAAACCGTTCCCCGGCTCATCGGGAATCCTCTCTATCACTGGACTCACCTTGAGTTACAGCGCTTTTTTGATATTCATGAGCCGCTTAACAGTGAAAGCGCTCCGGCTATTTGGAAGGCTGCTAACGAGAAGCTGGCGAAAGACCCTGAGCTTTCTGTGTATGGCATTTTTAAGCGATTCAAGGTTCACGCCTTGGGAACCACTGATGATCCGGCTGACAGCCTCGAATGGCACAGCAAGATTGCCGCGAGCAAGGCCACGCCCACTAAAGTCCTGCCGTCGTTCCGTCCCGATGTGGCTGTGGCTATCGACAAGGCTGGTTTCGCCGAATACATAGCGACACTTGGTAAGGCCGCAGGTAAAACTATCACTGCGCTAGACGAACTCCTCGATGCGCTCCGTTCCCGCCTTGACTTTTTTGACAAAAACGGCTGCCGCGCCGCAGATCACGGGCTGGAATACCTACCCTTTGCCGTGGCTAGTGACGGCACGACTGGCTCGCTCTGGGAAAAGGAAGCTGACGAAACGTTCAAAAAGGCGCTTGCCGGCCTAAGTTCTGACCCGCGTTTCCTTGACTCCTACCAGACCTTTTTACTGCGCTTCTTTGGCGAGGAATATCACCGGCGCGGCTGGGTCATGCAGCTCCACCTTTCAGCCTTGCGTAATCCCAACACACGGATGCTCAAAGCAATCGGTCCCAACTCCGGCTATGACGCGGTGCATGACCACCCGGTTTCGGCAAACCTTGCCCGCTTTCTGGATCTGCTGGAATCCCAGGGCGCGTTACCCAAGACTATCCTCTACAGCCTCAACAGCAAGGACTTTTACCCCATGGCAAGCATCATGGGTTCGTTTCAGGGCGAGGGCATACCGGGCAAGATGCAGCTTGGTTCCGCGTGGTGGTTCCTCGATCACCGTGACGGCATGGAAGACCAGATGAAGGTACTTGCCAGCGTGGGCCTTTTGTCCCGCTTTGTAGGTATGCTTACTGACTCGCGCAGCTTCCTTTCCTACCCGCGCCACGAGTATTTCCGCCGCATTCTCTGCAATCTGATTGGAAACTGGGCTGAGGATGGAGAGATACCCAACGACTTTGCCCTGTTAAGCAACATGGTGCGCGATATTTCGTTCAGAAACGCCCAGCGGTACTTTGAAGGTTGAAACGTGTCTCGATAGTTTACCACCGCGCATAGACGACGAACCAAGAATCCCCGGCTTTAGGCGAAGGGATTGTTAAATTGCTCTATAGAAAAGAAACGCGACTCTCTGTAAAACAGGGAGTCGCGTTCTGCGACACGAGGGACTCGAACCCCCTACCTACTGCTTAGAAGGCAGTTGCTCTATCCTGATGAGCTAGTGTCGCTGTCAGTAAGCCCACGGCTAAAGACCTTGACTGCGCTGCACGGGTACGAGGCTTATTCTACTCTATCTTTAACCCTCTATGTCAATACGGCTCTTTGCTGTTGCGGCAATTCAAAGGTTGCCTTTTGGTGCCAGAGACATAGTGCCAGAAAAGGTTGCCGTTTTAGTGCCAGAGACATAGTGCCAGACACACAAAGCAAAACTCCTTCCCAGCGCCATATCTATAGCTATGAGATATCCAAGAAGACTTAAGGACGGAGCCGTCTATCACGTTACCACGGAAATTAACCGAAACGAAATGGACCTCCATCAGTCGCGGATCAAGACTATGTTCTTGACCTTCATCAACAAAGCGAAACAAAAGTACCCGTTTCAGCTTTTCAACTTCTGCATCA
>JAITFA010000002.1 GCA_031281685.1 Treponema sp.
TCTCTTTGATCAGCTTGGTAAACATCTGGCCTCGCTTGGCATCAGCGGCTCCCTTCGCGTGTTTGATAGTCGCCCATTTACTGTGGCCCGACATAGTGAACTCCTTTTAGTATGAAAAATACGTCAGTAAGCCCATGCCTAAAGACAGGGGCTTGTAGTTTGGACTGATTACTCAGCTTGCTCTACAAGGTTTCTGCTTCCACGATAGTTTCACTTTTATCACCACAAGCCGACGCTATCATGTCTACAGACCTTGATTTCCCGCACTGCGCGGGTATGAGTTTGTATACTAAGCTATCTTTATCTCCATGTCAACAAGGGGTTTCCCATCCTCTCTTTTGCCACGACCAGCGGGCTGCGCCTGCATGGGAACGCGGCACAACGCTGGTACGCACAGCGCGGTTGCGACGCTCTTACGCTTTGGGGTATGATAGCCAAAAGGGAGGCTTTCTTGTTCTTAAAGTCGCTGGATATCTTGGGGTTCAAATCATTTGCTGACCGGACTACGGTGGAGTTTACCGACGGGATCACCGCGCTGTTGGGACCTAACGGCTGCGGTAAGTCTAACGTGGTGGACGCCATTAAGTGGGTACTGGGAGAGCAGGCGTCAAGGTCTTTGCGGGCTGAGAAGATGGAGGACATCATCTTTAATGGCACAGAGAATCGCAAGCCGCTCAACATGGCTGAAGTCAGCCTCACGCTGGCTAATGATACGGGAATTTTGCCGCTGGATATGCCGGAGGTGCAGATAAAACGCCGTCTCTACCGTTCCGGGGAGAGTGAATACTTCATCAACACAGCGCAGGCGCGGCTCAAGGAGGTGCGCCAGCTCTTCTGGGATACAGGCGTGGGCAAGGCGGCGTATTCCGTGATGGAGCAGGGTAAGATCGATCAGGTTTTGTCGTCAAAGCCTGATGAGCGGCGCTATCTCTTTGAGGAAGCGGCGGGTATCACCCGGTTCAAGGCAAAGGGCGCGGAGACTGAGCGGAAACTTATCAAGACCGAGGAAAACATGCGGCAGGTCGAGGGGATTCTCGGCGAGGTGAAGCATACCTACGATAGCCTGAAATCTCAGGCCGACAAGACCCTGAAGTACCGCGCCCTGCGCGAGGACATCTTTAACTTTGAGCTTGATATACAACTCCTGCGCTTAAAGCAGTTTCGTTCCGAGGCTGCTGTCAGGGGTGAAGACATAGCTAAGCGCACGACTGAACGGGACGTTTTACGGGCGGAACTGGACGAGATGAACAGGTCGCTTGAGGAGAATATGGATGCGGTGAACGCGCTGGAAGACAAACTGGTTGACTATCAGCAGAAACTTTACGGACTGGCGATTGAGCGTAACGCGAAAGAGAAGGAAGCAAAGTTTCTGGCGGAACAGCGAAACGAGAGTAAAGCCAAAATCGCACAGAATGAGGGCCGGGAACGAACCGTATCCAACAAAATTGAGGAGCTTGCTGAGGACGCCGGCGAGCAGGACGGCGCGGTACGCGATCTGCGTAAGAAGGGCGAAGGTATCCAGACAAACATCGCGTCGTTTGAGCAGAACGTCCAGCTTGCCGCGGCGCGGATTGGGGATAATGGCAAGGCGGCGCACGCTGCGGAACTTGAGATTAAGGAGCTTGAGACAAAGCGGCGCGGTTATGAGAAAGACCTTGAAACCATCACCGACGATATTGTGGCTGCCCTCGACGCGGGCCTTAAAGAAGCGGGCTATTCAGCAACCGAGCGGCGTAACCTTGAGGAGCGGCTTGTCGAAACCCTGAGCCGACTGAAAACCACGCTTGCCGGACGGGAGGCGCTGATTGGCGATCCGGCGCAGACCGCTGACAGCGCCATGACAACAGGCATGGAAAACTTCAAGCGCATTGCCGAGGGACTTGCCGTAACCTTGTCCGAAGCGGCAAACAGCGCGGACACGGCGCTCGCCCTGTTTGAATCTTACCAAAAGATCACGCCTTCTTTTATCGATGAGTTTCTTGCTCCAGAAGGAATCATCACCAAAAAGCGAGCGTTTGACGCCCAGATTCGCGCAAACAAGGACAGCGTTGAGTCTTTGCGGGAAAAGATTGTGGCGCTTCGTAAAGAGAATGATGATCTAATCGTGAAGATTAACGAGTACCGCGTAACGCTTGAGGAACTACGGGTAAGCCGCGTGCGTCTGGTAACTCAGGCTCAGTCTGCCGAGGAACAGGCGCGTCTTATTCGCCGCGAGCTTGCGGGACAGGAATCTCTGCTCAAGACCGTGCGCGACGAGCTTTTTCTTGACCGGAAACGCTTTGAGGAAATCGGGGACCGCATCTCTGACACCGAGGAAGAGATCGCCGGCATTGAGCGCAATGGCCGCGAGATGAGCGCCGTACTTGAGCGTCTGGAAACAGACATTGAGGCGCAGAACAGCGCAATGGCTGGTAAACGGGAAGCAATCAAGGAAAAAACCGCTGCTCTGAGCAAGGTTCAGGAACGCCTCGAAAAGCTGCACCTTGAACTGGTGCAGTCTGAAACTGAAATCAAAAACATTCAGGATAACTTCAGGGAGACCCATTCCCGCGATCTGCTTGAGTTTGAAGACCGCATTGAGACGATTACCGCGCCTATTCCGGGCTTGCGGGAAAAGCTGGCCACGACAAGGAACGCGCTGAAAAACCTGGGTCAGGTAAACCTGATGGCTCCAGAAGAGTTCACCGAAACTAAGGAACGCTACGACTTTCTTTCCAGCCAGCTTGCCGACCTTGCCAAAGCGCGGGACGACCTTGAAAACATTGCCGCTGAAATCCGCGCTGAGTCCTCGGCGCTCTTTTTATCAACCTATAACAAAATTAAGAAGAGCTTTCACAATATGTTCCGGCGGCTCTTTGGCGGCGGACGGGCTGAACTGCGTCTCCAAGACCCCAATCATGTGCTGGAATCAGGTATTGAGATTTTTGCCCAGCCTCCGGGCAAGAAGCTGGAAAACATCTTCCTGCTTTCCGGCGGCGAAAAGTCCATGACCGCTGTGGCTCTGCTCTTTGCCACCTACATGGTCAAGCCGTCGCCCTTCTGTCTGCTTGACGAGATTGACGCGGCGCTTGACGAAGCCAACGTGAGCCGTTTTGTGCAGACCCTGCGGGAATTCGGTAATGCGAGTCAGTTCATCGTCATCACGCATAACAAGAAAACCATGATTGGCGCAAGTACCCTCCTTGGTGTAAGTATGGAAGAATCCGGCGTTACCAAAGTGGTTTCCGTGCGCCTTGAAAACGAGGAAGCCCTCCGCGGCGAGCCTATACTTAACGAGACCTACCAAGAAGAAGAGATTGAGCCAGAGACTGGACGCGAACTCCCTCTGGGCATTGACGATCCGGCTCTGGTCAGCGAAGAAGAACTGCGTCCCATCAGGTCGCGGCGCGTAAGCAACTACGCTTGAGCAAAACAGGAAAGCGCCCAAGCCCGCCCAAACATACAGACCTGTTGTGCGCAATATCGCATTGCTATATTTCTAATAAAGTTCTATCAGAAATTTTCTTTTCTATGACCCCAAGCATTATTTCTAAATCAACGCTTTTTTCGGCATTTAGTCCTAAACATTGTGCAATTCCGATAGAATTTGTACTCAATCTTTCTTTTAATTTTAATGCTTTATTGCTTTCACCTTCCAATGAATACGAATGAAATTGCAAACTATCGCCCACTAATGCCGGATTATTGATATTCTTAAAATTAAATTCCTTTTTCATATATTCAAAGAAACTGTCCTGTATGATAAGGACCAAATGTTTTTGCAAATATTCAAATGTACTAATCTTATGATGCAACTGAACCAATATTGTCTTAGCTGTCATTTTCCAATTCATACCAAAAGTTCTACTGGATTCATTATTATTCTTATCTAACCCAACATCGAATAAAAATTTTTGTCTCTCTGTCCATACGGTTCCTGTAGTATCTAAAGTTTGAAATTCTATACCAACGAAATCTTTGACCTTATTATCCTTGACAGAAGCAATAACATAATCAACACTTCCACCTGGTATTGACAATTCAGATACAACATGAAGATCATTACCTGGTTGATGTAAATGCAGGAGATGTATACAATCAATAAACACTTTTCTATTTTGAAGTAATCTATTTGGGCAAATAATTATTGATTGATCATTAGAACCATATAATACAGTACACGTACCTATTGATATTTCAGGTTGACTTTTTCTAATCTTATAGCATTTTTTATTAGAATAAGGACACCATTGTTTTTCCATTAAGTCTTTCCAGTTAGCGGTTTTATTATTAGTATTATTGCCAAATAATTCCACGACTTTATACATTTACAGCCTCAAATA
>JAITFA010000033.1 GCA_031281685.1 Treponema sp.
CGGCGGCCTGAGTTCCATCACCATACCCAGCGGCGTTACCGCTATCGGGGCTTGGGCATTTTCCGAGTGCAGTGGGCTGATATCCATCACCATACCCAGCAGCGTTACCGCTATCGGGGAGAGGGCATTTTCCGGCTGCAGCGGGCTGACCTCCATAAGCATACCCGCCGGCGTTACCGCTATCGGGGAGAGGGCATTTCGCTATTGCAGCGGGCTTTCCGCCGAGAGCCGCGAGGCAATACGGCGGCGCTTTGGAGACGAGGTGTTTTAACGTGAATTGCTGGCGCTTAATAAACAGTTGACAGCACATCGCTTAAACCATACCCTTAATTATATGTCTTATAAGATAAACAAGATGGGCTGGCTGCTGTTGGTATGCGCTGGTCTGTTGTTTTTTTCCTGCGCCTCAAACCACTATCAAGCGGTTGATGAGCTTGTAGGAGATGGTGATTACGCAAGCAGCGCCGCGCTTGTCGAAAAGAACCGGAAAAGTATCTATCGTGATAAGGACGCGATACTGTACTATCTCGACCGGGGTATGCTTACTCACTACGCCACTGACTATGACACGTCGATCCCGCTCTTGAGGGACGGGGAGCGCGCCATAGAAGCGGCCTATACCAAAAGCATTACGCAGGCGATTGGTTCTTATATCCTGAACGATACCACAGTTGAATATGGCGGGGAGGACTATGAGGATATCTATATAAACGTCTTTAACGCGCTCAACTATTATCATCAGAACAAGCTGGAGGACGCGCTGGTTGAGATCAGGCAGATGAATAACAAGCTGTCGTTTCTTTCGACAAAGTACGGGGAACTTACGACGAGTCTCCAGCAGCAGGCATTGGCTGACGGCACTCAGATTCCGCCCAATCCTGACGCGGTAACCCAGTTTTCCGATTCAGCGCTGGCCCGATACTTGGGGATGCTCTTTTACCGGGGCATAGGCGAGGCGGACGATGCGCGAATTGATAGCGAGATGCTCAAAGTAGCCTTTGCCAACGCGCCTCACGTTTACTCCTATCCGCTACCCAGTTCGCTTGCGGGGGATGAGGAACTGGCGATTCCTCAAGGCAAGGCGCGGCTCAATGTCATTGGTTTCAGCGGCCTTTCCCCGATAAAGCAGGAGCAGACGCTCCGTATTCCTCTGCTTGTCTCGTACAACTATATCAAGATTGCCCTGCCGGAGATGCTGTCCCGGCGTTCCCTTGTCAGCCGGATTCAGGTAGAGGTTAAGGGCGGGCCTCGCTTTGATCTTGAACTGCTCGAAGACATTGACGCGGTTGCCAAAGAAACGTTTAAGCAAAAGCAGAACCTGATCTACATGAAGTCAATAATTCGCGCCACCATGAAGGGAGTAAGCGCCGCGACGCTTGACGTTTTGGCGCGAGAAAGTGACGACGCCTCTACAGGGCTGTTACTCGGTGTACTCAGTCTTGGTACGCAGGTCTTCGCGGAAGCGAGCGAACAGGCAGACCTGCGTATCTCGCGGTATTTCCCGGCAAAAGCCCTTGCCGGCGGGGTCAACCTTGATCCGGGGGTCTATGATCTGAAGATAAACTATTACAGTGCTAACGGTCATTTAATCGCTTCGTTCAATAAAGAACAGGTGCCTGTTCTTGAAAATAAACTCAATCTAGTGGAGGTTGTATGTCTAAAGTAGTGTTTTGGGTAAAAGCGTCCTGCGCGGCGCTCTGTGTCGCGCTGAGTCTGGCTTCGTGTGCCACAAGCAGCGGCGCAACGCGGGAACCGGCGGCGGCTCAGGCTGGCGCCGCGTCGGGAAAAGAGCCAATCTGGGTTGAAGCGCCTGACGCGCTCTATCCAAAGTTTGATTACGTCACTGGCGTAGGCGTGGGTAATAACCGGAACCATGCGGAACAGCAGGCGCTTGGCGCGCTTGTCGCCTATTTCGGACAATCGGTGCAGGCTGAGCTGCGTTCAATCGAGAGCTACTACGAGGCGGTTTCAAAGGGAGCGGTGGAGGTACGCGGCAGTACGCAAGTGCAGAATAGCATCCGAACATCAGCTTCAATTGATACGCTTATTGGGGCTGAGATTAAGGAGCATTGGGATAATGGCCGGACGTTTTACGCGCTGGCAGCTCTGGAGAAATCCACCGCCATTCGTCTCTATTCAGACCTGCTTGACTCGAATCAGGGTATGATCGAGCGTCTGACCGCCCTGTCCCCGGAAGAAAAGAACAGCCTTGACGGTTTTTCGCGGTATCAGCTTGCCGCAACCATTGCCGACGCCAGCGCGGTGTACGCCAATATCCTTTCGTTGATAGACGGGCGTCCTAGGACTCTCAAAAAAGGCGATGACTACCGTTTGGAAGCGGTGAACATTACCAAAAGCATCCCTATCATGGTCAGCATAAACGCCGCGCCTGCGGGAGACGAGGTCCGCTTTGACCGTATAAAGAGCGCTTTCATGAGCGCGCTTAACAAACAGGGCTTTAGAAGCGGCGGGAACAATTCACGTTACGTGCTGGAAGTCAATTTCTCGCTCTCGCCGGACAACCGCCCGGGCAACGATAACCAGTTCATCCGCTATGTGGCTAATGCCTCGCTGAAAGACACTGATGACGCCAGCGAACTGTTTGCATACAGTATCAATAACCGTGAGGGACATCTTTCTGCGGACGCGGCGAAAGATCGAGCGGTCAGTGCTGCTGAGAAAAAGATCACTGACGAGTATAGCGTCCTCCTGTCTGCCTATCTGTCTTCCTTATTGCCGGAGTAGCAACGAAAGCCCGCGGATTACACGCTTATCGGGTAATCAGGTTGACTCGGCCTTTGCGAGTATCTTGATGAAGGTCGAGTCGGGCTTTTTGAGTTCGCGGGAGCCGCGTGTGATTTTGCACAGTGAAAGTCCGAGGGTCTTTGCGATTTCCCGCTGAGGTACCTTATCGCGCAGGGCTTTAACCAGCGCCCAGCGCGCCGCGATGTCGGCGGTTTCAGCGGGCGTGAGTAGGCTGTGCAGAAAAGACGCGATGAGTTCCGGGTCGCTGATTTTTGCGAGGGTTTGGGCTAGGTCGCCAAGCTGTTCCTCAACTCGTGGATCGTTAATGTTCATAAGCACCCCCGCCTAAAGGTTGTTACCAAGAGCCGTCGCCCTCATGTCCACAGGCATTTCTGACGTAAGTCCGCATTCCCCGCGCCGCACGGGTATGCTTACACCTAATCTTTGCAGATTTATTGCTCTCTCGTTGAGCGTTTTGTTATGCGGAAGGCAACAGCAGCCGAAGGTCTTGTTCAAGAAGACCCGCTGTTCGTCAGTCGGATATATGTGCGCTTTGAAGGCTCTCTGTATCTGCATGTGTGTAGTCTAAGCCATCTTTATCCAAGCGTCAAGAATAGTTCTTCCCAACCTAGCTTGGCGTGCCGCTGCCTTCCCATGTTCATTCTTAACAGATCACTTAACCGCCCCAGTGCAGGCACTCTGCACCCACGTCTCTGGCCCCCACGTCTCTGGTACCGGCGTCCCAGCGTGGGGTTTAGGTGTCTGACACCCACGTCTCTGGCACCACCATTTGCGTCTGGCACCATGTCTCTGGCACCGCTGGTTCCGGCACGAGTCAGTGGGCTTAGGTCTCTGGCCCCCACGTCTCGGCATCCGCATCCCAGCGTGGGGCTTAGGTCTCTGGCACCACTGTCTCTGGCATCCACGTCTCTGGCACCGCTGGTTCCGGCACGAGTCAGTGGGCTTAGGTCTCTG
>JAITFA010000113.1 GCA_031281685.1 Treponema sp.
AACGTGGCTCTGGGAAGAATAGTCACGACTTTTGCTTTCATCATGCTTGATGGGTTATTTAAATAAATACCCATCAAGCAACCCTATTCGGGTTTAGAATAGCCCTATTCAAGTTTCGAATGGGGCTATTTAGCTTTCTGGAGTATAGCGCAAAGCAGAACCAATACTATGCTATAATTTTACCATCCACATCTCGGTCTCTGATACCCACGTCTGACACTCATGTCTCTGACATTCACGTCTCTGACACCACGATGGACACCCACGTCCGACACCCACATCTCTGTCTGATACCTACGTCTCAACATCTACGTCTGACACCCACGTCTCTAATACCACGATAGAGGATAAGCAGCCGGTGAAATATCGGCTTTTCATTCTAAGAGGCTTGTATTGCCGATAAGTAAAAAACTGTAACTAACAAAAAGGAATCAAATGAGCCTCGTAAGTAAACCTGTATTCGGCCTTGCATGTCTGTCCCTGCTGTATTCAGCAGTATTCTTTTCCTGCGCTTCAAAGCCTGAAGCAACGCCAGAACCAGCAGTTGTCGCGCCGCAGGAAAAGCCCGTTCTGGTGGAAGCAGCCACAGTAGAAGCTCCTCCAGAACCAGTGCAGGTCCCAGCGCCACAAAAACGCGATACTCTGGCCATACTCGCCGAGATTACCCTGTTTCTTGCCCAAGGGAACTTTGAGGCAGGTATCGCTCTCTTTGAAGAAATCGAGTCGCCGGACGCTGAGTCCGCCAGAATACAGCTCTTGAAGGCGTCGGTTATGAATTCTGCGGGTATGTTTGACGAGGCGCGGGCTATAACTAACGCGGTCATAACCGCCGAGCCGGAGAACATGGATGCGTTCTTCGTGCTTGCCATGATTGAAAAGGCAGAAGGCAAGCCGCGTGAACAACACGCCCTGCTTGAAAAAATACTCCATACGGACCCGATTCATATAAACGCCCTTATTGCAATGGGCGATCTGTATACCAGCGGGCGTTCCTTCAAAAACGCGGCGCTTTACTACGACCGCGCCCTGACAGAAGAGCCGGAAAACGGCAACGCCCTTATTGGCCGCGCCCTGGTCTACCGCTATAAACATGATTCGGCAAACGCTGAACTCCTGTTGAACAAGGCAGTCGCCGCTCATCCTAGCTGGGCGCAGGCATACAATGAACGCGCCCGGCTCTACCGCGACGAAAACAAGCTCCTGCCCGCGCTCGCCGATCTGGATATCGCCAAAGAACTTGCCCCAAATGACTACTGGATCGCCACGGATCGCGGCTCAGTTCTGATAGCCCTGCACCGTAAACCAGAAGCCCTTGAGGAATACGAGCGGGCTATCACGATTGACCATAATAACTTCCTTGCGTATGTGTACAGCGCTGGTATCAAAGACGAATTCGGTGATTACGACGGCGCGGAAGTAGCCTATGAAATCCTTACGCGACTGCGGCCCGACTACTACTTTGGCTTTGAGGGCTTGGGTATGCACAAGATGCGTAAAGGGCAATGGGCTGAAGCAAGAGACGCCTTTCTTCAGGCATACCAGTACGCGCCTGAGATAAACTACGCGCTCCTTGCCGCCTTAAACTGGATACGGGCAAGCGGTCCCAGCGGGCCAAAAGCGTTTCTGGAAGACGTTCTCAAAACTCTGCCCCGTGAATCGCTCATATGGTATGTGGTACGCATGTTCCACGACCTGCGGGGAGACAGCGATGTCGCCAATAGAATAGCTCGTGAAAAAAACGAGGATACCAAGGCGCAACTGCTGTACTACCTCGCCAGCTACTACGATGTGAGCGGGAAGCCAGCGACGGCGGACATATACTTCCAGCGGGTACGCGAGCTTAACCGGCCATACATGATGGAATGGCGCTTGAACGAATGGGCGCTTGAACAACGACGCATTGCTCTCTCAAAATAAGCAATGGTAAACGAAATGAACGATAGTCGGATAAGCATTACCCTGAACGGGCGAGAACTCATTCTTATTGGTACAGCCCATGTATCACGGGAAAGTATTGAAGAGGTAGACCAGAGTATCCGCGAGGAACGGCCTGAGCTGGTATGCGTGGAACTGGACGCGGGACGCCATAAGTCCATCGCGGAGCAGGCTAACTGGGAGCAACTTGATGTATCCAGGGTGTTTAGGGAAGGCAAGAGTTTTCTGCTTATAGCGAATCTCGTGTTGTCCAGCTTCCAGCGACGCATGGGCGAGGAAGTGGGCGTGAAGCCCGGCGAGGAAATGAAGATGGCGCTTGATACTGCCGCTGAACTAGGCATTCCCTACGCGCTCTGCGACCGTGAAATACAGCTCACCCTTCGCAGAGCCTGGTACAAATGCGGGTTTTGGAGCAAATGCAAGCTCCTTGCGTCCCTGCTTTCCAGCGCTTTTACCACTGAAAAACTCGATAAAGCCGAGATAGAGAATCTCAAGAAGCGTAACGAGCTTGACGGTATGATGAATGAGCTTGCCGCCTACCTGCCTGAAGTGAAGGAGACGCTCATTGACGAGCGCGACCGCTACCTGGCCGCGAAGCTCTGGACAAGCGGCATGAGCGTCCGCAAACAGCTCGCCGTGATTGGCGCTGGTCACATCACGGGCATCAAGACGCACCTTGAGCGGATTGCCCGTGGCGAGGAAAACGCCGATACCGCCGAGCTGGACACGATTCCATCGCCCAAGCTCTGGTCAAAGGCGCTGACGTGGGTATTGCCGACGATCCTTGTGGCGCTTATCGTCGCGGGTTTCTTCCACGCCGGCGCCGACGTCAGCCTTGCCATGCTTATCCGCTGGGTCTTATGGAACGGCTCACTCGCGGCTCTGGGTGCGCTACTTGCCCTGGGGCATCCCCTTTCCATACTCGTATCGTTTGTGGGTGCGCCCTTTGGCACCATAAGCCCCTTTGTCAGCATTGGCTTGTTTTCCGGCATTACCGAAGCGACCCTCCGCAAGCCCCGTGTTTCAGATACCCAGAACCTTTCCGCTGATCTTACCAGTCTCAAAGGTATCTACCGTAATCGTATTACGCGGGCGCTACTGGTCTTCTTTCTCTCGTCTCTAGGCGGCGCTATCGGCAACATTATCTCCATACAGGCGCTGGCTAGTATCTTAGTCAAATAGCGCGCAGTTTATACGCAGCTCCTATCCCTATTCAGCTTGATGACTCCCGCCGCCTAAAAGCGGGGGAGTCTTGATTCAGTAAGACTTTTCCTCATAAAGAAAAAAGTTTCTCTCCGCAAGGTGAGAAAGGCTCTCATGCATACATCTTCTCTGGCACTAATATCTCTGACATCCGGAATCACTGTCTCTGGCACCTAGAACGGGTAAGACACCACGGCTCTAGCGCCAACGCCTCTGACACCCCAAGACACAAGGCAAGACTTTCAGAAAGTAAAAGTTTTTTACATGTCGGCAAGTTTTGTTTACATGAAGCCAAGAGCTTCCGACATGTAGGCAAAAGCTGCCTTCTACAAGAAAAGGTTTCCCCTCATAAAGAAAGAGACGTTATTTGTACTGAAGGTGAATGTCGCCCTCGCTGTCGGAGGGCTTAGAATGGATTACAATGCAGAATTGCTAAAAAAGAGCAACACGGAATGGCTGTCATCGTCGGCGCTGTACAGGGTGAGTTCTTCCCCGCTCAGGGTCCAGCGCGTTACCCGCTGCATATACGCAAAATACTCCCGCTCGTTGAGGCCCTTTGGCTCCCTGAAACTTGCCATGAGGGTACCGGCTATCTTTTCAATCGAGAGGCTGTCTTTCTCCGCCTTGTAAGTGGCAAAGTAGCGATTAGGCGCACCCACGCCGCTCAAACGCTCCTTGTCAAAGCTCAGGGTGAAAAAGCCGCCCATGTTGTCCGCTTCCAGGGCTTGCCGGCTGAAACCCTTGTCGCCGGAAGTGGTCTGCACCGCGACAAGCCGCCACTCCTTGCTTCGTACCGCGTCAAACGTTGTTTCAGCACTATACGCGGCGGAACTGACCATAAACGCGAATAAGAGTGTCATTGTTACACATTTCATCTTTACCTCCAAACATGTGTCAATTTTATTCAAAATAACTATTGAGAGGAGCGATGTCAAGGCAAATAGAGTAACCTGAATACTATTGAACACGAAAACGAAGTTTGCTAGAGTGAAATAACTTAAGCATCAGGAGGAAATAACTATGAAAAAGATGCTGTTTATTGTAAGTATGCTCGTGTCCATCACGGGCGTCTCACTCTTTGCGAGTGCTGCGCCTGAGCCGCCGGGTCAGGCGTCTCAGGAAATTACCATGCGTCTCTTGACCGACTCCACCGGAATTGACGACAAGTCCTTCAACGCCGCAGCGTGGCGGGGGATTCTGCAATTTTACGGCGATACTTGGGACAAACCCAGCAAGCGAGGCGTGTCCTATGATGTGGTAACTGCCCAGACGCAGGATATGTTTCTGCCGGTCATGCTCCAAGCCACTGACGAGAGGTACGATCTTATCGTGGCTACTGGTTTCTTGTATGGCGACATTCTTACGGACGTGGCCAGCAGGAATCCGAATCAGAAGTACCTGATCGTTGACGTGGATTGGGTAAACCTTCCTAACGTGATGCAGGCGGTTTATGCTGAGCATGAAGGCTCGTATCTGGTTGGCATCGCGGCTGCGCTCAAGGCTAAGGCGGACGGGGTGAGTAACCCTCGCTTTGGTTTCATCGGCGGTATTCCGGGGGCGACCATCACCAAGTTTGAGGTGGGCTTTATCCAAGGGGTGCTTTCGGTGATACCTGACGCGCAGATCGTGGATTACTATGTGAACGACTGGGGTAATCCGGCGCTTGCCAAGACCCAGGCAAAGAACTGGTATGACAACGGGGTCTACGCCATCTATTCCGCAGCCGGAGCGAGCGGTAACGGCACGATTGCCCAGGCAAAGGAATACCGGCTTCAGGGCAAGAACGTCTGGGCTATCGGCGTTGATTCCGACCAGCACGAAGAGGGGTTGTACAACGCCACGGATTCAGCGGTGCTTACTTCCATGGTTAAGCGCGTGGAGACCAGCCTTATATACGGCTTAAACGCGGTTAAGAACAGCACGTTCAAAGGTGAAGCCATTACGTTTGATCTCAAGAAGGATGGCGTGAACTATTCCGCGTCCAACCCGGCGCTCACCGCCGACATTATCGCCCAGCTTGAGGCTGTGAAGCAGCGGATCGTCTCTGGCCAGCTTTCTATTGCCTCGACCTACGCACAGGCAAAGGCGCTTCCCGGATTCCCGCAGGATTTACACGCCTTAGATGACTAAGACTAAACGCTTCTTAAACGCCGCGCCAATAACGCGGCGTTTTTTTTGTCGCAACCTTGCCCCTGCTTTTTACTCTTAATAGACATGATCAACTTAGAAAGAATGACCATTGCCGAGCTTGCCATGCAAGCGCCGGCTCAATTTAAGGATAGGACCGCCTTTGCTTTGTATAGCAACGGCAGAATCGAGAACCGCGTCAGTTACGCGGAGTTTGGAACACTCAGCGCCCGCTTTGCCGCCCTGTTCCAGTTGCTTGGTGTGCAGGCTGGATCGCGCCTCATGCTTCTTTCGGAAAACCGCCCTGAATGGCCTATTGTCTTCTTTGGGGCAGCTCGCGCCGGTCTGGTCAACGTGCCGGTACTCACGGACTTTTCCGCCGAGCAGATCAACACCATTGCCTTACACGCGGGCGTCAGCGCCGTCTGTGTTACGGAAAAAACCGCCTGCAAACTCACGCGCCCCGTGGAGACGGCGATCAATCCGGCATTGCCGCTCATCTACATTGACAGCGTTCAAAACAACAGTGTCCGTGTTTCGTGTCAGGGCAGGGAACAACGGCTGAGTCTTCCTGAGCCGTCTCAGGAACTCTACTCGGCGAATGAAGATGAGCTTTCTTCTATTATATACACCTCTGGTACGTGCGGAAACAGCAAGGGCGTAATGCTCTCGAACAGGAACCTTGTGTTCACCGCGCTCAAGTCCAGATCGCTGGTAAAGATTTTCCCCCACGACCGGCTGCTGTCGGTGCTGCCGCTGGCTCATACCTACGAATGTACTCTGGGGCTTCTTAACGCGGTGATGAACGGCGCTTCAACCACCTACCTTGACCGGCCTCCGTCGCAGAGCGTACTGTTTCCGGCGATTCAGGCTGTTCGTCCAACGGCAATGGTAACGGTTCCGCTCTTCATCGAAAAAATCTACCGCCACGGCATTGCCCCAAAGCTGCTGACTCAGCCGCTCTACCGCTGTCCACTGACCCGTCCGCTGGCGCTGTATGTTGCGGGCCGGAAGCTGCGCGCCATGCTTGGCTCTTCGCTCCGCTTTTTCGGGATAGGCGGCGCGCCGCTGGATGAGGCAACCGAGGCTTTTTTACGCAAGGTGCATTTCCCCTATGCTCCGGGCTATGGGCTTACTGAAACCGCGCCCTTAGTCGCCGGAACCGCGCCGTACCGTTTCCCGTTTCGTTCAGCCGGTTCTGTACTCAAAGGCGTGGATGTCCGCATTGCGCCGCTTGAGGGGCAAGCCGCTTCCAAAATACCTGTAGGCGAGATTCAGGTTCGCGGTCCCAACGTCATGCTGGGCTATTACAATGACGAGCAAAAAACCCGCGAAGCCTTCACGCCTGACGGCTGGCTAAAAACCGGCGACATCGGCAGTCTGGACAAGAAACGCCATCTCTCCATTCGCGGTCGTATCAAAGCCATGATCCTCGGTCCTTCTGGCGAGAACATCTATCCTGAAGAAATCGAAAGCCTCCTCAGCGCCTCGCATCTGGTGGAAGAGGCTGTAGTTTACGGCGATGAGAGAGGTGAAATCGTGGCGCTTGTTGTGTTAAGCGAGAGGGCGAAAACCATGCTGGCGACTGTGGGCGAGAAACTTGATGAACTGAAAATCATTGTTAATAAAAAGCTGGCCGCCTTTTCCCACATTCACCGGATTGAGATACGCGACAAGCCTTTTGAAAAAACCGCCACTCAGAAGATCAGGCGGCTTTTTGTGTAGTTGAGCTGTTAAACAAAGCGCACGTTGCTGCTTGCGCCGGCGGCTGGTTCCACGCGCCCGATTTCCCAGACCGGCTGTCCCTGCTTGCCGATATAGGCAATTGCCTGAGCCACGTCAGCCTTGTCAACCGCGATGACGAAACCAATGCCCATGTTGAAGGTGTTAAACATGAGTTTGTTCAGGGCTGGGTCTGTTTCAAGTAGCGCCTTGCCATCGGCGCTACTGCCAGCAACACCAGAGGCAATGCGGAAGAAGATACGCGGGATATGCCAGCTTCCGTTGGTGATGAGCGCGTCAAAGGTTTGAGCGCCGAACATACGCGGGATATTCTCGTAAAATCCGCCGCCAGTGATATGTGCCGCGCCGTGTATCTCGATCTGATTCAGCAGACCAAGCACGGATTTGACATAGAGCCGCGTGGGTTCCAGCAGAGTCAAGCCGACGTTTCGGCCATCAAAGTCTTCTGTGGCAAAGTTGGGCAGCGCCTTGCGAATAAGGCTGAAGCCGCTTGAGTGTGGTCCCGAAGACGCGATGCCCAGAAGCGCGTCGCCAGCCATCACCTTGCTGCCGTCTATGATTTTTTCGCGGTCAACTATGCCTACACAGAAGCCCGCAATGTCATATTTGCCTTCTTCGTAGAACCCGGGCATCTCGGCGGTCTCACCGCCAAGCAAGACACTGTTGGTTTCGCAGCACGCCTCGACAACGCCGCTGACTAGCGAAGCGGCTACGTCAGCGTCAAGTTTGCCACAGGCGATGTAGTCAAGGAAGAAAAGCGGCTTTGCCCCGTGGCAAAGCACGTCGTTGACGCACATGGCAACACAATCAATGCCGACCGTATCGTACTTCTTCATACGGAACGCCAGTTCCAGCTTAGTGCCAACGCCGTCAGTACCGGAAACCAGAACCGGCTCCTTCATACCCGCGCTCGCGGCGATAATCTCTTTCAGGGAGAACATTCCCGCGAAACTCCCAATGCTGTTAAGCGTGGCGCTGTTCTTCGTTGCTTCCGCCAGCCGCCGATACCTGCTCACCGCCCGATAGCCTTCCTCAATGTTGACTCCGGCTTGTTTATAATCCATAGCTTACTCCTGTATGATTATTGGTGTTCGCGTCTGCTTGTCCAGTTCAGGTGCAATAGACCGTAAAGCCCGTGATCCGCTCTGGTTTGGAGACGAGAAGCTCGATTTTCTGTGTAAGAAAGGGTGGAAACTGGCAGATCGCCTTGTGTCCGATAGTTCGCCCCTCGTATATCGTGATGGGAGCGCCGTAAGTGTAGGGGTATGCCCGCAGGGTGAACGCTTCAACCGGGTCTTCGTGGACAAGCGACTCAGTGAGTATCACATGACTGACAAGCGCGGGCTTGCTGCTTGTAAACACAAGACAGTCGTGATCCCGCGCTTGTGCGCCGGCCAAAGGCGAGGCGAAACGCCGCTGGATTTCAGCGCCGAATTCCAGCAAGCGCAGACGGTCAGCCTCAGGCAAAAGCCCGCGCCGGTCAGGACCGATGTTGATAAGCAGGTTCGCGCCTCTGCCCACTGAGTAGTAATAGATGCCCATAAGTTCCTCAACGCTTTTCACGGTACACTCATCGGTATCGCTGTAAAACCAGTTGTGCAGTCTCATGCGGAAATCGCACTCGGCGGGCAAAAAGCGCCGCTCCGCGAGGGGCTGCATATCGTCTGTCTGTACTGAAAACTCGGTTGCGTCAACAATGTTGCGGTTGGGGCTGTGCGCGTAACCAGACTCATTGCCGATCCAGCGGATGTCAGGGTCAACCGGGCCGAAGATGAGGATATTGGGCTGGAGCCGCCGAATCTCGGCGATGATGCGCCCCCAGTCATACTCATGCCCCTCGGAGCCGCAGCCGTCAAACCAGAGGTAATCAATGGCGCCGTAGCCAGTGAGCAGTTCGCTCACCTGATTGATGAAATACTCGTCATAGTCCTTATGTTCCTGGTCTTTGGAGCCAAATTCCGCTGGTGAGTAATAGAGACCAATCTTGATGCCGTACTGACGGCAGGCGTCGCAAAAGTTTTGCACCACGTCGCCGTTGCCGTTTTCCCACGGCGTGTTAGCGACCGAATAGGCTGTATACTTTGACGGCCAGTTGGCAAAGCCGTCGTGGTGCTTGCACACGAGGATCGCGTATTTGAACCCCGCGTCCTTTGCCGCGCCAATCCATTGAGCGCAGTCCAGTTTCACGGGCTTGAAGCTGGACAGGGACATTTCCTTCATATCCCAATCCTGATGTCCTTCGTAAAACGTGCGTATGCCAAAGTGGAAGAATACACCCAGTTCCCAATCCATGAAAGCGCGCTGTTTCTCTGTTGGTATAAGTTTATTCATGTTACGACAATACGGCGTCTGGAACAGCAAATTCAAGTCGTCTCTGGGCAGCGGCGTTTATTGCGTCGCCGCTTTCGAGTGGTTTCGGGTGTCAGACGTTGGTGCCAGAGACAGAGGTGTCAGAGACATTGGTGCTAGAGACGCGGTGTCAGCCAAGCAGTATCGGGTGCCAGTGACATTGGTACCAGAGACGGGGTGTCAGCCGAGCAGTATCGGGTGCCAGAGACATTGGTACCAGAGACGCAGTGGCTTATGAGGTGTCAGACGTTGGTGTCAGAGACGTGGTGTCAACCGAGCAGTATCGGGCGTCAGAGACGTTGGTGCCAGAGACGCGGTGTCAGCCGAGAGCAGTATCGGGTGTCAGAGACGCAGTGGCTTATG
>JAITFA010000051.1 GCA_031281685.1 Treponema sp.
AACCTTTTCTCTGCCTCAGGGAACCTTTTCTCTGCCTCAGGGAACCTTTTCTCTGCCTCAGGGAACCTTTTCTCTGCCTCAGGGAACCTTTTCTTTGCCTCAGGGAACCTTTTCTTTGCCTCAGGGAAAAGTGTCTTTGCCTCAGGGAAACTTTTCTTTGCCTCAGGGAAAAGTGTCTCTGCCTCAGGGAAACTTGTCTCTGCCTCAGGGAAAAGTGTCTTTGCCTCAGGGAAAAGTGTCTCTGCCTCAAACGAAGTTTCATTTGCCCCAAAGGAAATGTCGTTTGCCATAAACGAAGTTTCGTTTGCCCCCAGAAAAATGTTCCCTGACCGCCAAAAACGGGCGGTTAAAGCGCCGTGAACGGAACGCGACAGGCTGCTGGGCCACTACGGTCAGCAGGCGGTCAAAGGCGGCGGCGCGAGGGGCTTTCCCATGTAGTGTTTAGTTCCAGCCGGTAGACGCCCGGCGCTGGCGCAGGGACGGCGAAACAGTAAACGCCAATGCCTTGAGCATGGGCTTACTAAGCTAGCCTTTCTTATCACAAAACTGCTAGTATTGGGCAATGCAATTCTCACAAGTAATCATGATTGGTGATGTAGTGGGCGAGGCAGGGCTTCTCGCGCTTGAGTCTCTCTTGCCGCCGCTTATCGAGGAATACAAGGCTGCTTTTGTGGTGGTTAATGGGGAAAATGTCGCCGATGGCTTCGGCATGACCGCGCCCGATTTGGACCGTATCTTGGCCGCCGGCGCGGATGTCGTTACGTCCGGCAACCATGTCTGGGAAAAGCGCGATTTTTACCCTACGCTGGAGTCCGAGACGCGGGTACTGCGGCCTGCCAACTATCCGGCGGGGAGTGCTGGTCGCGGCTGGGTTATGATTGAGAAAGCTGGTTTGAACTGGCTTGTAGTTAATCTTCAGGGCCGTGAACTGATGACGCCTATTGACTGCCCGTTCAAGGCTTTTGACGCCATCAAACAAACAGCCCAGACCCCGCTTATCCTCGTTGACTTTCACGCTGAAGCCACCAAAGAAAAGGAATCGCTGACCCATTACCTCGACGGCAGGGCAAGTCTTGTGGTAGGAACCCATACCCATGTGCAGACCGCCGACGAGCGTATCCTCAGCAGTGGCACTGGCTGTATCACTGACTTGGGCATGACCGGCGTCATAGAAAGCGTGATTGGCATGGACAAGAAAATCTGCCTTGACCGCGCTCGCACCCAGATACTTTTTCGCATGGAGTGCGCCCACGGCGTTAGCGCGGTCCAGGGTATTGTCGCTGGCATTGACCCCGAAACCGGCAAAACCCTTACCATACAAAGATTGAACCGAAAAGCATGAGCGCGTTTTTCACGATTCAGCACAGAGACCCGGCGTGCGGGGCGCGAACCGGCGTTATGGCGCTTCCGCACGGACTGGTATCAACGCCGGTGTTTATGCCTGTGGGTACTAACGCTACGGTTAAGGCGCTCACGGTTGATGATCTCGCCGAAATAGGCTTTGAGATCATGTTGTCAAACACCTATCACCTCTACCTGCGTCCGGGAAGCAGCGTAATCGCGGGCGCGGGGAGCCTGCATGAATTCATGCGCTGGAACCGGAACATTCTCACTGACTCCGGCGGGTTTCAGGTTTTCTCTCTGGCGCCGTTCAGGAAGATTACCGATGAGGGCGTGAAGTTCCGCTCCCACATCGACGGCTCGTATCACGTGCTAACCCCGGAAAAGGTTGTGGAGATTCAGACGATATTCAACAGCGACATCCAGATGCAGCTTGATGTCTGTACGCCGTGGGGCGCTGAATACAAAAAGGCGGTTAAAGACTTGAGGGTAACGACCAACTGGCTGGAACGGGCAAAGCGGACATGGGAGGAAAAAGCCGCCGCTGGCTATTCGGGTAAGCTCTTTTCTATTGTACAGGGCAACTTCTACAAAGACCTGCGGGAACAAAGCGCCGCCGCCTGCGTTAATGCCGATACGCCCGGCATCGCCATAGGCGGGCTTTCAGTGGGAGAACCAGCGGACGTGTTTACCGAATACCTCGCTTACACAACGTCGCTGCTGCCTGCGGAAAAGCCCCGCTATGTTATGGGCATTGGGACGCCGCGCTACATTCTCACGGCTATTGAGCGCGGTATTGATATGTTTGACTGTGTGCTTCCCACAAGAAGCGGCAGAATCGGCCATGTGTTTACCCGAAACGGCGCGCTGGCGCTCAAAAAGAGCGAACATGAGATGAGTTTTACGCCGATAGATGAAATGTGCGGCTGTAAGGTCTGCCGGAACTATACCCGCGCCTACCTGCGGCATCTTTTTAAGGCTCAGGAGATTCTGTGTTCCATGCTGTGTAGTTACCATAACCTCTATTTCCTGCATAACCTTGTTAAAAACGCCCGCAAAGCCATTGAGGAGGATCGTTTCGTGTCCTTCAAGAATGAGTTTCTGCGGCGCTTTGAAGGTAAAGGAGACGAAACGTGAAAAAATGCTTTTATTGGGTACTCTTACTGTGCGCCGGAATGGTTTATGCGGCTGAATCAGAGTCTGTTGCGGCGGATACCGCGCAGACTGAGGAAGCGCAGCGGCTCGATACCATACGCTACGGCACAGAAGCGGAGATTGCCGCCCTAATCCAGACCCTGAAGAGCGAAACCAACACTGACATCGGCGGTATTCTTGATGACGCGCTTATCGCTGTAACCCAGAACACCCGCAATCAGAACATTCTTTCCGGTGTTCTCTCGTTTTTTGGCGCACGGGGTAAGCAGGGGCTTGAGGAGCGGGCTGTTCGAGCCATTGAGGAGCGCGACGAGGAGGCAAACGCCACTGTGATTGCCGCGCTTGATTACCTGGGCAAGGTTAAAGCCGCGTCCGCCATACCCACGCTCAAGGCGATTCTTGACGCGAATGAGGCGCGCTTCACCAACTCGGCTATCCGCGCCTTGGGTCGCGCCGCAAGCGATGGCGGCGCGGTTGGCGACGACGCGACTCAGTACCTTCTTGATTATTATGAATACCAGAACCCCGCGGACGAAAGCCGCCGTGAAATCATTGTGGCTATAGGCGAGACTGGTTCCAAAACAGCGTTGCCTCTCTTAATCGATATTGTCGAAAACGACGCGGAACGCCCGACTGTACGCATAGCCGCGCTGGACACTCTTGCCAAGCTCAAGGATGATTCGGCATTGGACGCGATCCTCAGCGCGACAAGCGCCTCTGACACCAATGTTCGCGCCTCGGCCATAGCCGCGCTTGGACCCTTTTCCGGCGCTCAGGTTGAGGACGCCATTCTTGAGGGATTCCGCGATTCCTACTACCGCACCCGCATTGGCGCGGCAAAAGCCGCCGGTGAACGCAAGCTCGCCGGCGCGGTTCCCTACCTGCGCTTCCGCGCCGAGCGGGACGATGTGGCGACAGTCAAAGAAGAGGCGATTCGCGCCCTCGGCGCTATTGGAAACAGCGAAGCAATGGGCGTACTCAGCGACTTTTTCTTAAACCGCAAGATTGCCGAGCGGACACGGCTGCTCTCCGCCGAGATGCTGATCAAGAATGACTCCGACGCTTATGTTGAACAGCTCATCACCGAGCTGGAAGCGGCGAACAAGTCGCACTACACCTCCCTCTACAACGGTTTCCTGCGCGTACTTGCCATGGCAAAGACGCCGAAGGTGGAAGAAATCACTCTCCGCTTCCTCGGTTCCGGCGGCATTCTTGAAAAGTCTTATGCCCTGGACATAGCCGCGAACAACAGCTTTACTTCCCTTGCCGGACCCATACGCGCCGTTGCCGGCGACACGAAAAACAGCGGACTCTCGCGCAAGGCGAAAACCACGCTGACAAAGCTGGGGCTGGAATAGAACGCCGCGCAAGAACATACTGAAGCGTATGGAGGTTCCATGATTACACGCATTGGTCACACCGCGATTCGGACGCGGGACATTGAGGCAAGCGCCCGTTTCTATAGGGAAACCTTGGGCATGAAAGAAGCGTTTCGTATGCAAAACCCCGCGGGCGATAAGCTGGGCTGTATCTATATGTATGTCGCGCCCAGTCAGTTTATCGAACTCTTTCCAGACGGCGTTGAGGAAGCGCCGCGCTCGAACAAGACCATCGGCCACGCCCATATATGCTTCGAGGTTGATGACGCGGCGGCTTTTCTTGAGGAGATTCGCGGTCGGGGCGCGCCCATTGACACTGAACTAAAGCGCGGGTATTCCCGCTGTATCCAGTTCTGGACCCACGATCCAGACGGCAACAGCATTGAGATTATGGAACTGCCGTCTGATTCATTACAGGCGCGGGCAAATGAACGCATCGCTCAAGAGAACCGCTAAACAAAACATCCGCCCCCTGCCGAGTGATCCACTTGACCCATTGAGCGAGTTCCGAACTCCGGTTATTCACTTCCGAACTCCGGTTATTCACTTCCGAACTCCGGTTATTCACTTCCGAACTCCGGTTATTCACTTCCGACCTCCGGTTATCCACTTCCGAACTCCGATTATAGAGTTCCGAACTCCGGTTATCCACTTCCGAACTCCGA
>JAITFA010000163.1 GCA_031281685.1 Treponema sp.
CTGCTCAGGTATCTAAGTAAACGCCTATGGTGTCGCTAAAGGTGTCTGGTACCAACTCTTGCTTAATACAGTTGGGGAACGGTATAGGCGATGCGACCAGAACGCAGGTCTTTCATAAATGTGGCAAAACTGCTCCTCAGACTTTCAGGCAGGGATTCGACGTAAAGCGGGTCATCGGCAATGAAGTCCAGATAACCCTCTTTCAGACCCACTGTTTTTGCGCTTCCGTACTGTATGGTTCCAGCCAGCGCCTCAGCCAGTATCTCCTCAACAAGCTGGCGCTGTCTCATAAGGCCGCAACCCACTATTACGCCCGGGGCAGAGGCATACTCGTTAGTATTATGGGAGACAACGTAAGCCCCACGCTCCCGCGCCGTATTGATAAGTCCGGCTGTGGCCCCGCCCGCGATTGACGCGAACACGTCAACGCCCGCGTCAATCATGCTGGATGCGAGTTCGGCGGTTTTGTTCGCGTCATACCAATTCCCAATGATCCGCGTATCGAGCGTGATGTCCGGGTCAACCATACGCGCCCCGTCGAGAAAGCCCGGCACAATCTGCCGAGTCAGGAGCGGGTATTCTTGCGCCGCGATGAAACCGATGCGCTTGCTATCATTCGCGTGGGGCATGGCGCTAGTCGTAACAAGGCCGGCCAGATACCCGAGGTAGAGGGACTGTTCATACTGGTTATACAGGTAGGTACTGATCTGGGGATGGCCAGCGAGTTCCGCGTCGGTGATGATGAACTTCTGTTTAGGAAACTTCCGCGCCACGTTTTCGCAGATTTCCGGTAGCGAGGGGTTTGAACCAAGAACGAGGTCGTATTCCCCGCTTGCCACGAGGGAAGTAAGCTGTTCTTCCCATGTGGCTTGGTTAAACTGCGCCTCATAGACCTTTATAGTAACACCGTCATGAGTGGCGGCAAAATCTTGCGCGCCTTGTACGAGTAACTCGTAGGGAGGGCTTCCGGCGACAACGCCGGTGATGTAGACAAGCACAGACAGCGATGCCGGAGCCGAAGTCTGGGTTGCGCCTCGTGCACCGGACGCGAACAGAAACTGGCTGCAAAGCAGGGCGATTGCAAGAGATAATAACGTTTTGAATTTCATGTGGTAAACTCCTTAGTTCATTGAATTTTTTATTAGCTTTGTTTACTATACTCATATAAACATATAATTTTCTATACTCCGGAGCTGATACGGGGATGGGGAGGTTGAGATGTATAGTGTTCCAATAGCGTATTTGCTCTGGTTCCTTGGTGGTTGTGGGATTTTTGGTCTCCACCGCTTCTATCTGGGTAAGATTCCTTCAGGTATACTCTGGGCCTGTACTGGCGGTCTAGGTATGATAGGCGCGATTTACGATTTCTTTACCTTGCCTCGTCAGGTACAGGAAGCAAATCTCAAAAGGGCTATCCTGTCCTCCAATCAGGTTCACATTCACCACTATGGCGAGCCGTGGGCTGACATTAGTATCGGGGGCAAAACAGCGCCTGTTAAAGACGACCCTGAACACACCATTCTTCGCATTGCCAAAGAAAACAAGGGCGTTGTTGCGCCATCGGATGTGGCGTTGACGGCGCACATCTCGCTTGACGAAGCCAGAAAGGCTCTCGACGCGATGGTTTCCAAGGGCTACGCTGATATGCGCGTCCGCAAAACCGGCACCATTGTCTACACGATTCCCGAAATGCTAGACAATGATGCCCCACTCGAAGATATGTGAGCAGAGCTGAAGACCGTCGTCTCCAAAGGGGGCGACTCAGCAGCCGCTGGTATGTAGTTGGAGTTCTCACTGATTTTTTTGTATGTCCTGAACAGCCGAAAAAATTTGAACAAGTCATTACTAGTTCCGTGTTGCCCGTTGTGTTAGTAAAAGTCAGAATCAAGAAATTACAAATGAGCCGCGCGGGATTCGAACCCTCGACACCCGCCTTAAAAGGGCGATGCTCTACCGACTGAGCTAGCGGCCCATGCAATAGTAGTATAATGCTAAACACACAAAAAAATGTCAAGCATTACTCGGCGTTTAAAACTGATCCGGCAACTAATCTTCACGCGGCGCAACAACAGTTTCACGGTGTATTTCCCGATCAAGCATTGAGAGGATGAGTACCGAGCCAATGGGCAGGCGGTACGGAACCGCGAACTCTCCACCCAGATACGGCACGTTGATGAGACGGCGGCGTTCACCTGATGGTAACAGGGCTTCCAGACGGGTCGTCAGCGGGTAAGGGTTACGTGTAATGGGATAGCTGAATACCCGGAACACTTCACCGGCGCTCAGATGCGCTGGCGCGGTCAAGGTGAGATTAACCAGCGTGTTTGCCGCGACCAGAGACTGGGCTTCCGGGCTTTGCGCCACCACGGTTTCCGGTATCTCATTATTCGTCGCCTCCCGCACGATAAAGTTAAAATTGATCTGTGAGTGGCCAATCTCTTCCAGTGCGGCCTCCAGAGACAGGCCGGTCAGAGTAGGCAGGCGTATCATGGTGTTTTCCGGGCCGCGACTGACTACCAGTTCCAGAACAATGGGGTCAGAGATACTGGTTCCAGCTTCGGGCTGTTGCTGGAGTATAGTTCCAGCGGGTTCGTCTGAGTATTCGTACATAAACGGCTCTTTGAGAGTGAGGAGCGGTATACCCGATGAGGCAAAGAGCGCTTGCAGGTCTATTCTCACTTCGTCGATGTTACGACCCTTATAGTTTTCCACAGTATTCATAATCATGCCATGGCTGACCACAAGATTGATCCTTCGGCCCGCTTTGACAATAGCGCCCGCCTGCGGGTCTTGTTCCAGAATAAGACCCTTGTCAGCCGAGGATTGGGTGTAGCGAAGCTGTATGCGGGGGTAGAGTTCTTTGACTTGCAACTCAAGCAGGGCCTCGGTGAGAGTTTTGCCCCTGACATCGGGAACCATGGTTTCTTCCTCACCCTGTATTGTAAAGAAGAAGACCGCGAGCGCGATAACGCCGGTAAGTACGATGAGGCAAACAGCCATCAACATAAAAAAACCAAAGTTAGTTTTTCTCTCTTTCTTCTCTTTTCCTTCTGCTATATTGCTCATAAATCAATCCTTAAACAAATCGGGCATTGAGAAAATCTCTCGCGCCATTCAGGAAGGCGCGCCATTCAAGCGCTTTCCTAGTACGGTATTGCAGGCGCGTAACACACAAGACACCATCTCCCGTTTGTACCAGTATCCCCGCCCGCTTGTCTATGCCCAGTACCGT
>JAITFA010000200.1 GCA_031281685.1 Treponema sp.
GTTCCAAAAACGCACGGACGCCTGCCTTTGAGTCGTCAAGGCTCCGCAAGCCCATACCCGCTGTGGTATGCCAAAGTTCGGAAACCGTTTCATAGTCCGCAATCGTCATTAACCTGATCATGGCGTGATAATAGGGCAAACTCGCGCTGTGTGCAACACATGGACTTTACGCTATGCTGTTCGCGGAGGCTAAAATGATTTGCAACATAAAAGAATATGATTGTTGGTTTCAACGCCGCGCCAGCGTACCGCTTGCGCGGCTTCTGGGTAGCGTTGGTTTGTTGGAACAGAGTTTGGTTCTGGAAAACGCGGCAGGGGAACTGAGTGCGCTTTTGACAAAAAACTTCGCGGTGTTAAGCGTGGTTGAAGGCAAAGACGCCGGCACGCTGATCGGGACAATTCCCGGACTGAACGCGCAGCTTGGGCTTAAACTGCCGTCCACTAAGCCCGAAGGCTTTGTGATTAAGGTCTCTGACACCCGCGTCATTATCGCGGGACAGGACGAAATTGGCGCGCTCTACGGGGTATACCGTTTCCTCGCCTTGCTTGCCTTGGGCAAGATCAATGTGGGAACCGAGCTTATTGACGCGCCCGCGACGCAGTTCCGTTCACTCACGCACTGGGACAACATCAGCGGCGATGTGATTCGCGGTTATGCGGGTAAGTCGCTTTTCTATAACAATGGACGTGTTGATTATGACGAACAGCGCGTTATTGATTATGCGCGGCTACTCGCTTCAATTGGTATCAACCGGCTTGCCATTGGGGGAACTTTCGGGCCCGGTCCTGGGCAACTCCTCATCACCGAGTCCATGTTGCCTGATGTGGCGCGGCTTGCCGCCCTGTTCCGGCCATTTGGCGTGAAGCTGCTGCTTAACGTCAAGTTCAGTGCGCCCTATACCTTGGGCAAGCTGCCTACCGCGGATCCGCTTGACGCGGACGTTGTTGCCTGGTGGAAAGAACGCGCCGACCTGATCTATCGCTACGTCCCTGACCTAGCTGGTTTTGTGGTGAAGGCTGATTCTGAGATGGAGCCGGGACCTTTTGACTATGGCCGTAACCACGCGGAAGGCGCTAACGCTTTGGCCGCTGCTCTGGCTCCCCATGGCGGGGAACTGGTGTGGCGCTGTTTTGTGTATAACTGCGCTCAAGACTGGCGGGATCAGTCTATTGATAGGGCGCGGGCAGCCTACGATGTGTTCAAACCGCTTGACGGCATGTTTGCTGACAACGTGCTGCTTCAGGTAAAGTTCGGACCCTATGACTTTCAAGTGCTGGAACCGGTCAGTCCACTCTTCGGCGCTTTGAGCAAAACCCGCTATACGCTGGAAGTCCAGGTAACGCAGGAATACACTGGTCAGCAGATCGATCTTTGTTATCTTCCTTATAAGTGGGAGCGGATACTTGACTTTGATACGCGCTATGGTCCGCGTTCTACGCTTCGGGAACTTTTGATTGACGGCAAGATTTCCGGCGTTGGCGCGATTCCTAATGTTGGTCTTGACCATAACTGGACCGGGCATACATTAGCGCAGGCAAACCTGTACGGCTATGGCCGCCTCTGCTGGGACCCAAGTCTTAGCGCGGAGCAAATCGCCCGCGAATGGAGCGCGCTCACCTTTACCGACGCGAGTGTCGCGGATACGGTATCTGAGCTTCTGCTCCGTTCCTACCCGGCCTATGAAAAGTACAACGCGCCGTTTGGCGTTTGTTTCATGGTAACGCCGGCTGGACACTATGGCCCGAACATTGAGGGCTACGAGTTTTCCCCCTGGGGAACCTACCACCGCGCCGACCGTTTTGCCATTGGTATTGACCGTACTGGTTCGGGAACGGGCTATGTTACGCAATATGCGCCGGAAAACGCCGCGCTTTTTGGCGATCCGGCAACCTGTCCTGAGCAGCTCATCCTGTTTTTCCACCGGCTTCGCTATGACTATGTTATGAAAAACGGCCAGACCCTGCTTCAGAACATCTACAATACCCACTTCGAGGGTTACGACGAGGTTAAACACATGCTTGAACTGTGGAAGGGACTCAAAGACTGGCTTGATGAACACACCTACTCGTCGGTGCTTACCCGTTTTGAACGTCAACTTGCCAATGCCCGCGAGTGGCGTGACCAGATCAACACCTACTTCTGGCGCAAGACCGGCATTACCGACGCCCATGTCCGAAAAATTTACGAATGACCCTCACGTTACGCGGACTGGGCCGCGTAAAGGCGCGAATGAACACGAATAGCTACAGTAGTTGGCAAAACGATCCGCGTTCATTCGTGCCATTCGCGGACTTCTATGGTATACCAGCGAGCGTGCGTAACGTGAGTAACTAAGCAAAGCAAACAGAAAAAAAATCTCTGTGAGATTTTTGGAAAAACTCACAGAGATTTCGGTAAGAACTCCGTGAGTTTTCTGGAAAAACTCACAGAGATTTCGGTAAGAACTCTGTGAGATTTCTGGAAAAACTCACAGAGATTTCGGTAAGAACTCCGTGAGATTTCTGGAAAAACTCACAGAGATTTCGGTAAGAACTCCGTGAGATTTCTGTATATATGTCTGGCACTACTTGTACCTGACTCACCTACGAAAAAGGAAACGCCGATGTCCCGGCTCTAGGTATTGGATTCCTGACCGATAATAAAAATATGGCTGAAGAACGAGAATTGAAGGTATCTTTCTTATCCAAGAACAAAATCACCTGCCCCTTGTGTTCGGAAATTTTTCACCGTGAAGAATTGTTGTCGGGGAGCGGGCGGCTAATCGCGGGAACCATCACTGATGAATTGCACCGGCTCTACGAACCGTCAATGAAGTACGGCGATGTATATCCGTTGGTATATCAGGCAACAGTGTGTCCAAAATGTTGGTATGCCGCGATGGACAAGGACTTTGTGGACTTGCCTAAAGATGGGTGGAAGAAGGGAGCGGCGGATGCGGTAAAACGGATGGCGGATGCTAAACTTATCTTCCCTGATGTTGATTTCCACGAAGTGCGAACCCTCAAGTCTGGGGCGGCGTCTCAATACTTGGTAACCCGTTGTTACGATTACTTTCCCAAGGAATTTTCACCCACCATCAAGCAGGGAATCGCGGCTTTGCGTACCGGCTGGTTACTTGACGAACTTCACAATAAGTTTCCGGGTGAGCATTACGATTGGCTATCGGGACTATTCAAACGCAAGGCGCAGTTTTTCTACACCGAAGCCCTGGAACGGGAGCAGAACCAGAGCGAGCTGCTTTCGGGGATCAAAAACTGCGGTCCTGATACGGACAAAAATTATGCTTATGAAGGAGCCATCTACCTCGCGGGCTTGCTTACCTATAAGTACGGTTCCAAGAGTGATAGTGAATTGCGCGAGAAACAGTTGTCAAGCATAAAGGTAAACATCGCCAGGATATTTGGTCTGGGTAAAGCGTCAAAAAACAAACCTGGACCTCTGCTGGAACACGCCAAAACCCTCTACACCAACATCAACAAAGAACTTCATGAGTCGGACTGAGAGGAATATCAGGTTACTGGTGGCGTATGACGGGACAGACTTTTCCGGCTGGCAGAGGCAAGACGGCGGCAAGGGACGAACCGTACAGGGTACGCTTGAGGCGGCGCTGGCGAAACTGCACAAGAGGCCGGTGAACCTGAGCGCGGCGGGCAGAACCGATGCGGGCGTACACGCGGTGGGGCAAGTGTCCAACTTTTATACTGATATCAACAACATGGCGGCTGAACGCTTTATACCGGCGCTTAACAGTCTCTTGCCGCAAGACCTGCGGGTGCTTGCCGCCCAAGAGACCAGTCCTGAGTTCCACGCCCGCTTTGCCGCCCAAAGCCGTACTTATCGTTATCATATTATCGCGGAACGTCATGCGCTCCCCCATGAACTGCGCTACGCGCTCCAGCTCTGGCGGCGTCCCCGCATTGAACGCTTGAACAGCTACGCCCGCTGTCTGCGGGGTGAGCTTGATTGTTCGGTTTTCGCGTCGTCCAAAGACCCCAGTCATTCACGGAACCGCTATTTTTTTGGCGCTCTGTTTTTTGCTGAGCGTGATACGCTGGTTTTTGAAATCACGGCCAATGCTTTTTTATGGAAGATGGTTCGTTCCATTGTGGGTACACTGCTGTACTGCGAGGAGCATGACGTATCGCCTGATGCGTTCAAAGCGCTTCTCGCTTCTGGCGAACGTAAATTGGCCGGCCCCACTGTCCCGCCGCACGGACTCTTCCTGTGGTACGTGGCGTATTGACGATCCTGAGTATTAGTGCTTGTTGTTTCCTGACAACGTTACAGCGCGGCTTCACGGTAACTTCATGTTCGTAATGAACTTCACGAGCCGTCCGCAGACTGTTGACGCTGGCGCGGCGGGAAGAAGACTCTCGCGCCGTTTGACACATGGCTCATCAGCCGATAAGGGTTGTGCCGCTATGCTCAGAAAGACCGTGATGGTGTTGACACAGCTTTTGTGTTTATAGTATTTTCTTGTGTATTAAGTATTTATACTAAGGAGGCAGTATTATGGCACAAGCGGTTAGTAAGAACTCCCGTACCAGCAGCGCTACCCAGAAGTTTTTTTGTTCCTGCGGCGGCGAAGTCAAGATGAAAACGCTTTTCGAAAAGGGAAAGGCAAAGATCATCGCGGAATGTGAGAAGTGTAAACGGGTTGAACGGCGTCCTTCGGACTTTAAGTAGACGATAAGCGCTCCGTCACTGATAAACAGTGAGTGGAGCGGTGTTTCAAAAATGGTGCGCTGGGAAACAGCGCACTTTAATAGGAGTAACAATTTGGCTGGTAAAAGTAGTTCCGCTGAAAAGCGGCATCGGCAGAGTGAAGAGCGCCGGATGAGGAACAAGGCAGTGAAAAGTTCCGTGCGGACGAGCGCGAAGAAGTTTGTGGTCTTGGCCCAGAAGAAAACGGTGTCAGAGGCTGAAACAGCTCTGAAAGACATGATCAAGAAGCTCGACACCGCGTCGCGGAAGGGCATCATCAAGAAGAACGCGGCGTCTCGTAAAAAATCGCGGATGCAGCGGCTTTTTAACTCCATCAAGGCGGCGCAGTAGCCGCGTGGCGTGGGCTTATGACGGAAAACAAGTGTACCAAGGCTGATCTTATTGACGCTGTGTATGAAAACACGGGCATTGATCGGGAGTATATCAAACTCATCGTTGACAATTTTGTTGATACGATAAAAAAAGCCTTGGTTGACAACATGGTCATCGAGATGCGAGGGTTTGGAACCTTTGAAGTAAAGGTAAGGAAGGGCCGTAAACGGGCGCGGAACCCCAAAACCGGAGACATTGTGTCGGTTGATGATCATGGAAGGGTTATCTTCAGGGCGGGGAAGGAACTGCGGCAGGACGTGTGGAACCTTACCGGAGAGCCGGATAAGCAGTCAGTCAGTAGCCCAATCCAAAAGGATTGGGCCTGCCGGAGTGATTCGGCAAGCCCTTGTAGCCTATGAGTTTGTTTAATGGCCGAAACAGGTTAAGAATTTTTTTTACGCATCTGGCTGCGGTCGTAGCAGGAATCATACTTTTTGCCGCGTCATTCCCCAATCTGCTGTTTGAAAACGGTCTTCCCCTCCTCGCGTGGATTGTTTATGTTCCGGTTGTCTGGCTTCTGTACCGTGTCTCGCTTGGCGCGTCGTTTTTCTGGGGCGCGCTCTTTGGTTTTGGCGCGTATGGTCTGTTTAACTACTGGTTAAGCGTATTCCACCCGCTTGCTGACGATGCGGTGGGCCTAATCTACCTTGTTTACTTCATGTTTTTCTTCCCCTTGTTAAAGCTCTCGGTCATGCTCTTCCCCAAACGCGGCTATATCCTTCAGTGGTTGTTATGGATCAGCTTCGAGTACCTGCGTACTCTGGGTTTTCTGGGCTATTCCTACGGCATAACCGGCTATTCCCAATGGCGCATGGTTCCTATCATTCAGATCGCGGACATCTTCGGCGTATGGGGTGTTTCCGCCCTCGTGATTTTCCCCTCGCTGTATCTGGCGGCGGCCCTGAACAGGGCGCAGGTGCGCGACTTGCCGCTGGGCGGATCGACGGACGGCGTAAACTTGGCGGAGTTTTTCAAGCTATCGTTTACATTCAAGCTGAAGGAAAAAGGCAAAGAGCGAAACGTGTTTGTCTTTACGCCATTTGACAGGGCCGATACCGTCATTGGCGTGGTGTGGATCGCGGCGCTGATCGGAACTCTGGTCTATGGCGCAGTCTCCCGCATTAATTATACGGATGCGCCTACCAAGACAGTTGCCCTCATTCAGCACAACACCGACCCTTGGCGCGGTGATATGGTAGAGTATAGGAGGAATTACGAGGTACTGCGGCGGCTTTCTGATGAAGCCATCGCCAAGACCCCTAACCTTGACCTCATAGTCTGGTCTGAAACCGCCTTTGTCCCCCGCATCTACTGGCATATCACCTACCGCGACCATCAGGAATCGTACCATTTGATACGAGAGCTGCTGGATTACATCGCGTCGCGGGACGTGCCTTTTGTAATCGGTAATGACGATGGCCGTAAGGAGCCGGACAAAAATCCCAACGCCAATGAAAACTATCGCGTGGACTATAACGCGGTTATGCTTTTCGCCAACAATAAGGGCGATGTCTCCAAAGGCATTGCCGCCGGCATCTATCGAAAGTTTCACCTCGTGCCATTCACCGAGTCGTTTCCCTATCAGAAGCAGTTTCCCATGATCTACGACATGCTCAGGAATGCTGATACTCACTTCTGGGAGAAAGGAACTGATTTCACGGTTATGGAAATAAACGGCCTCAAGTTCTCAACCCCCATCTGTTTTGAGGATACCTTTGGATACCTTTCACGCGAGTTTGTGCGTAACGGGGCGGAACTTCTTGTTAATCTGACGAATGACGCCTGGTCGAAGAGCCTGCCGGCGCAGACTCAGCACCTTTCGATGGCTGTGTTTAGAGCTGTGGAAAACCGCCGCTCTTTTGTGCGGTCTACCGCGTCTGGACAGACCGCCGCAATAGACCCCAACGGCAAGGTTATCGCTATGGCCAAGCCCTTTGTCGAGACCCAGCTTACCGCCACAGTACCGATTGTTACCACTACATCGCTGTACACACGGTATGGTGATTTTTTTCCCCGCGTAACGCTGCTTGCCGCGTTTTCTCTGTTGCTCATAAAGATCACTTTGGCTATAATCAAACTAAAAAGGCGAAAGGGAGGCCCGTATGGATCAGCAAGCGCAGCAGCAGAAAATTCTCATCATTGATGATGAGAATATAAATCTTGAATTTTTTGATTTGATGCTTGAAAAGTTAGGGTTTAGCGTTGAACTGGCGCGTAACGGCAAGGAAGGTTTGGAAAAGGCGGCGGAGTTCCGCCCAAACCTCATCATACTTGATAACATCATGCCTAAGATGTCTGGGTGGGAAGTTACCAAAACGCTCAAGAGCGATCCTGAGTTTCGAAACATTCCTATCATTATGCTTTCAGCGCTGGACGATGTGAAGGACAAGGTTGATAGTTTTGAGTTGGGCGTGGAGGACTACATCACCAAACCCTTTAACTTTTCCGAAGTACTGGCGCGGATTCGGGTTGCGCTCCGTAATCGTGAGCTTTTTGCTCAGATAAGCCTGAGCGAATCGCGTTTGCGCCTTGCCGAAAGCCTGAATGCTGAACTAAAAGCCTGCATGGCTGACTTTGTGAAAAGCCTCGACGAGGTTGACGCGGCCATCGCACGAACCGACAATGAAATCGACCGCGATACCTTCAACGCGCTTTTGGACGTTATACGCGACAAAACTCAGGACGTAAAGAACCGCGTGTCTGCGCTTAATGAGCGTATCGAGCGAATAGACCTTCAGCAGGAAAACCCCAAAAGAAATGAGATAGGGCTGACCATTCTGAAAGATCAGGTTTGCGACGCGGGGCAAGAATCATGACACTGAGAAAAGACGGGTTCCACCATGTGATCTTTGGTTCCGGTACCACCTTTGTTGGGGACCTCAAGTTTAAGGAAACGCTCTCTATCAAGGGAACGTTTCAGGGAACGATTGAGGCTGTTGATCGGGGCGACCTTATTATTGAAGAGGGTGCGAATGTTGAAGCCACGAAGATTTTAGTAACGTCGCTCGTTATTCGTGGAACCGTAACCTCGCCGGTGGACGCTGCGGATAAGATTGTGATCTGTCCGGGTGGCAGGCTCAAAGGCGACATCAAGACCCGCAGGTTGCAGATTGCCGATAAGATGTTCTTTGAGGGCCAAGTTAGCATGGTCGGCGATGAAAGTGAAGTGGACATATTCTCAAGACCCACAGAGGATATCAAGGCGGAACTACAGGACCTTTTTGAAAAGAATGACTGAAGAATACCGCACCACATTCCAGCTACTTGACACAATTGTACATTTTTCGCCTATACTTCTTGGTAAGTTTTAGCTATATTGTTGGAAACCAACGGGGAGGTCAGTTGTCGGGTAAGGATTTGCGGATTAATGAACAGATTCGGGTGCGGGAAGTTCGTCTCATCCGGGATGGGAATGAACAGCAGGGCATTATGCCTACCATAGAAGCGCTCGCAATCGCCAGAGAGCAGAATCTTGATCTTGTGGAAGTCGCGCCACAAGCCAGTCCACCGGTTGTCAAGATTATGGATTACGGTAAGTTCAAATTCGAGAATGAAAAGAAAGTCCGGGATTCAAAGAAGAAACAGAAGCTGTTGAAGATGAAGGAAATCCGTATGCAGCCTAAGATTGATGAGCATGACATGGATTTCAAGTCTAAGCATATTCAGGAGTTTCTTGGTGAAGGCAACAAGGTCAAGGTTACGGTCCGGTTCAGGGGTCGTGAGCTTGCTCATACCGAACTGGGGTTGGAGGTTCTCAAGGATATGCTGAAACGAATTGAGGGAAGCTATGTGATGGATAAGCCACCGACAATGGAAGGTCGGTTCATGTCCATGGTATTGAGTCCCAAAACCAAAAAATAGGATAGATATCATGCCAAAAATGAAAACAAAAAAGAGCGCGGCCAAACGGTACTCATTCACGGGGACAGGCAAGGTGAAGTATAAGAAACAGAATCTGCGTCATATTCTTACCAAGAAGTCCACCAAACGGAAGCGGAATCTTCGCCACGCGGGTATTCTGTCGGCTGATAACACGCCGTCAATCAAAAAGCGCTTAATGCCTTACGGTTAAGGCGCGCCTAAAAGGAGTTAACGAAAATGTCAAGAGCAGTGGATGGTTCTAAACGAAAGAATCACAGGAAAAAGATACTGAAACTGGCCAAAGGCTATTGGGGGCGTCGGCATTCGAACTATAAGACTGCCAAGGACGCAGTTGCCAAGGGGCTTACTTATGCATACCGTGACCGGAAAGACCGGAAAGGCGATTTCCGCGCACTCTGGATCGTCCGTATCAACGCGGCGTGTCGCGGCGAAGGCATGAGCTATTCGCGGTTTATTGAAGGTCTGAACAAGGCTGGTATAACTCTTAACCGAAAAGCACTGGCTTTTCTGGTGCTTGAGGACGCGACTGCGTTCAAGGCGATTGTCGCACAGGCGCGGCAGGCATTAGGGGCATAGATTATGGAAGCACTTGACCATGTGAAAATTCTGGAATCAAAAGTTGTTAAGGCGATTGATTTTGTAAAGCGCCTCACCGAAGAAAACGATCAGCTTAAAGACCAGCTTGACTCATACCAGAAGCAGGTTGATGAGCTTGAAGCTCTGATTCAGAGCTTCAGGGAAGAGCAGGGGCGCATTGAAGAGGGTATACTTTCCGCGCTTAGTCGGCTTAACCAGTTTGAGGACGCCATTGACAAGAGCCTTTCGCCGTCAGCAAGCGTACCCTCAGACGAGGTTCCGTCGGCTGATATATTAAACGCTGTGGAAGAGATTCTAGCTCCAGTGAAAGTTCCCGAAAATTCTGAAACTACCAAAACTGAGATCGTGGACACTCCGATTCAGGAACAGCAGTCCTCAGAGGGTGAAGCACAGCCGCAGTAACGCGGGACTGTGACTGGCTTCAAGCGGTTTTCATGAAGAAAAAAGTTCTCTCAAGCTCAAAAAAGAGTGATTTGTACATTGATATATTGGGGACCTCTTTGTTCATTTCAGCGGAAGAGGAACCCGCATATCTCCAGGGCCTTTTAGCCAACTATCGTACAGCTGTTGAGCATATTCAAAAGGCTTACGGGCTTCGTGATCCGCTTAAAATTGCAGTTCTCACGGGTTTTTTGCTCTGTGATGAGATTCAGCGAATGTATAACCGCGAAACAGCCAAAGAAGAGGCGCGGGCACACGAAACACGGGAAGCTGAACAGATCGCCCTCGACCTGATCGCCCGCATTGATAAGGTTCTGGAATATAAGGCATGACGAGTTTATATAGGCTAAAAAACCAGGTAAAGTATTACGATTGGGGTTCGCCTGATTGGATTCCGCGCTTGCTGGGCAAGGATAACCCTGAAAAGCAGACTTGGGCTGAGTTATGGATGGGTGTTCACCCGGAAGGACCTTCGACGCTTGAGTATGAAGGCGCATGTATCCCGCTCTCCACACTGATAAGTCGGAATCCCCGTCGCTACTTGGGTGAGGATACTGAAAAAGCATTTGGAACCATACCATTTCTGTTCAAGGTGCTTGCCGCTGGCAAGCCGCTTTCGATACAGGCGCACCCGACGCAGGCAGAGGCACAGGCTGGTTTTGAGCGCGAGAATGCTATGGGCATACCGCTTAAAGCGCCAAACCGTAACTACAAAGACGCGAACCATAAGCCGGAGATTCTCTGTGCCCTCACGCCGTTCACGGCAATGTGTGGCTTTAAAAAGCCCGCAGACATTGACGTGGAACTGACGGCGTTTGCCGCTGGAGCGCCTCCTGCGCTTGTCAGTGCGCTTGACATCCTGCGTGAACCATTGCGGGACCCCGACGAAGGCGCGGCTTTGAGCGGCTTTCTCAAGGCGCTCTTTGGCTTTTCGTTTAATGCGCGAAGCGCCTTGAGCGAGTTCGCCGCATGTTTACACGTACCGCAGGCCAAAGCCTATGAACTCATTGCCTCTTTTGCGCGGCTCTACCCGTGCGATCCAGCGATAATCGCGCCGCTCTATCTCAACGTGCTTGAACTCAAGCCGGGCGAAGCGGTCTATCTTCCCGCTGGTGTGTTACACGCCTACATAGAAGGGCTTGGCGTGGAACTCATGGCCAACTCGGACAATGTTCTGCGCGGGGGGCTTACTTCCAAGCACGTTGCTATTGACGAGCTTCTCCACATTCTGCGTTTCTCCGCGTTTAAGCCACAAATCCTCACGCCTCAAGGGAATACTTACCAAACGCCGAGTCGTGAGTTCGCCCTGTCCGTGTTAAGCGGCAATGGCGAATGCCGTGAACTGCCTATATGCGGTCCGGCCATTGTCATTGTTACCAAAGGCGCGGCTGATATTGACGGCCTTGCGCTTGGTCAAGGCGACTCCACCTTCATTCCGGCGGACGCGGGAGCGTCGCTTTTCATCACTGGAACCTACACCCTCTACAGTGCCACGTCTAACCTTTCGGCCTGAAAAGACAACAAGATGAGAATCTTTGTTGATGCAGATTCTTGTCCCCGTCTCACGCGGTCGGCGGTGTTACGCGCCTCAGTGCGAACTGGTATTCAGGC